>NZ_DATHKG010000131.1:0-38862 GCF_035489435.1 Flavitalea sp. | reverse complement strand
CTAACAAAGCTGATCAGGGCAAAAAAGCCGATCGGAGACAAGAACCACTCCCAGCATGAGCAAAGGTATTAACCACGGGACACAGCCGCAAAAAGGCACAATCCCGCTCCCAACGGTGCGAAGAAGCGACCAAAAACTGTTACATCAAGAATGCTGTCATGAAATACAACGCAAATGGAATTATTTTTCAACAACTTTTAAAAAGTGATTTGCCACTTTGATGCCCTGTTCCCGTCCATTAACTATCGCATCAATAAAATGTATTCCTCCATAAAACCGCGACATTCCTGCTTCATCTGCTGCCTGGTTAAACGAAGAAAATTTTCTTGATGGCAAACCAAATTTCACCTCAACAGTATCCGTATACTCAAATTGATCACCAAGGTATTTTGTGAGCACCACTGCCGCTGCAGCAGAGATTGTTGAATGCCCGCTGGGATATTCAGGAAATGGTGGAGTCTGTAACAGTGGTTTCCATGTGGGATCCTTATACTTGCGTATTGCAGTTTCCGGCCTTATACGGTTGCTTCTGAATTTCTCATCCCAGCAGGCAAGGAAACCATCCATCAACACAAGAGATACATAAGTATGTATCCTCAACGATTCGTTGAAAGTTTTGTTTGCTTTTTTACATGCTATCCCGGTAATGCCGAGCCAATGAGCACCCGGGGAAATCTTTTTGAGACCAACCTGCATATGGCCTCCATCCTGCAAAGCAAATGGATTGCAATCCCAATAGGCAGCAATGAGGAGACTGTCTGCCGGAAACGCTTTTCCGGCATTATAATTTAACAGCAACTGAAGGTAGAAAGCCGAATTTGTTTTCTTTGAAAATGGCACAGGAGGTTCGGGTTTAAACTGGCTGCTACTGTCGAAAGTAAAGGAGCGGATAGTATGAAAATATGGTTCAACCGCTGGCATAAAAGCTGGTGGGGTCGGATACCACGAGCCCTCTCCTTCAACAGGTGTATATCTTGCAAAATTTGAAATCTTGTTGTAACCATCTGATTTGGCGTATTGCAACATTTTTTTACTCACGGCAGAGGCATATCGCAAAGACGCTTCTATTTCACCATCTGTATAACCAAGCTCAATACAGGAAGCCAGGAGTTGATCCCGGTATTTTTCCAGCAATTTTCCTGAAGGTTGCATTTTTGAGGCAGTACCTATCATAGACAGCAGCGCAGCCAGCCTGTAATCATATCCTTCAATTGAGTCGGGTGCCGACAGAACAGGATAATCGTTTAACTTTCCGGCCAGGCGTCGATAACTACTATCATGTTGAGACAAAATCTCGTAACCTGACAGGAAAGTATAACCGAAAAAACGTGCTGCCAGTGGTGGGCTGGTTACATCGTGCAACATGAGGTCGCTCATCTCACCTACAAAATTCCCTATATCCTGGTTTGTGAGCCTGTCTGCCTGACCGGTCCTGCCAGAACATGCAATCAAAAATGATATGGCACAAAAAACGACAAAAGTCAATATATAAAATCGGGCACTCTTCATGTTTCTCAGTTACGATTGCTTCTCAGTTACGATTGCTTCTCAGTTACTATCGCTTCTCAGTTACTATTGCTTCTCGGTTATGATTGTTTATGGGTTACGATTGCTTCTCGGTTACGATTGTTTATCTGTTACGATTGTAGGCCACTATTTTATGATTTACACCAAACAGCACCTTGTTATTAAAAATCAACATGCTCCGGGTATCGCCTCTTAAGTTAAAACCGGAAGCAGTCTGAACCATTGGTAAAAAATTTCCTTTACCGTCACCAGTCAACAGCAAACCATAGTTCGCGTCAGACTTTCCAAGCCTGAGCCTGGGTTTATTGATATTACCTCCAAGGATAATGTCTTTGAACCCATCTTTATTGTAGTCTGTAATGCCAATGGCATAAACCGGGGCGAGCTGAGCTGCCAACGGTAAAGGTTTGAACATAAACTTACCGGAGCCTGTACGCATAAAAATTCCGGTTTCAAATATGTTTGCGGTAAGATGCTCTGCGCCTTTTAATTGTTCTTCGTCGAATATATCAGTAAGGGTTGTATTTGCATAACCCTTATAATCGGTGAACTTCGTCCGCATGATACTTAGCTGGTCAAGCAGTTCGTCGCGGGTAAGATAAGGATAAGATTTCCCCTGTATATAACAGCACAGTATTGGATCAACGGCCCCGTTATCATCAAAGTCTTTATAATACATTTCCACGGGTTGTTTTTCATTTGCCTTGATCTGCGAGTTAAGCCCATAGTTTCCCGCTATCAATTCAGGTATACCATCATTATTAAGATCTGCAGTATCAAGTTTGTTCCACCAACCCTGGTAATTTTTGTCCACGTAATCTGTAGTGCGGTTTACCAGTTTGCCATTTTCATTAATAAATATGGTCAGCGGCAGCCATTCTCCTACGAGCACGAGATCATTTTGCTTATCGCTATTAATATCCATAAAAACAGCATCGGTTATCATTCCCAGTTTTTGAAGTGAACCTGGTACCGATTCAATTTCGTTGCGGAACTTGCCTTTTCCATCATTGATCAGAAGATAACTTTCAGGCTTTTCAGGGTAACGGCCCGGAATCACCCGCCCGCCAACAAACAGATCCAAAAATCCATCACCATTCAGATCTGATGAGGCTACGCATCCTTTACTGCTTGTCATCACCGGCAAAGCATCGGGGCTTTTTACAAATATTCCTTTGCCATTATTGAGATACAACCTGTCCTGCAGCAACACATCTCCGGGTGTATAGTTATGATAGCCACCGGCTGCGACATATAGATCCAGGTGATCATCACCGTTAGCATCAAAAAATACAGCATCTGCATCTTCACTGTTTTTATCTTCCTCAAATGCCGGTTGAGCCGATTGTGAAAACGCACCATTTGACTGCTGCAGGAATATAGAAGCAGGATTGCCACTTCCTCCACCGGCAAAAACATCATCGAGCCCATCACCATTGATATCCGCCTTTACCAGGCATGGTCCATTGGATGAAAGGGGATTTGCCATCAGGGGCTGACGCTTGAAATCATTAATATCTTTAACAGGGGTTTTATATATATCAACAAAATTAGCCGGGCTAAAAAATGCAGGCGGAAATACAGGCTGCCGGTATTTCTGACTAGCAGTTGCCTGTTTCAAATTCAACAATTGGTTAACTTTTATATTTTTAACCAGTTCCGTACTTCCCCCCGGCCATACAACACGCAATGAGTCAACTATCTCCTCACTACCAAGGCCAAAATGAAGTATCGCTGAAACTACAGACTGGTAACCACGGTTAGGCGATTGCTCAAGGAACTGTGTTTTACCTTTTGAGTATATCGAAACCTTTGCTCCCAGTCCCTGGGTATTAGCTCCATCGCCTGCTAATTGAATTTTCAGGTAATTGGTATTCCTATTTTTCGATGTTCTGTTTTCATACACAAAGGCAGGTTTGTTTATATTATTAACAACCAGGTCAAGGTCACCATCATTATCAAGATCGGCATAGGCGGCACCATTGCTGTTGGCAGTACTATCAAAACCCCAGGCCGCACCTTTGTTTTGAAACCGGAGTTGTCCTTCGTTCCGGAACATATAGTTTGCTAAAGATGAAGAAGGGATTTGTTGAACAAGGTTCAGGATGTCCTGGCGCATGAGATTACGGTTCTTCAGATAATCACCCATGTACTTCATAAAGTCCATGTTCGTGAAATCGCGTGTAAAGCCATTCGTCACAAACAGGTCTTTCCATCCGTCGTTGTCAAAGTCAGCAAACAGAGGTGCCCAACTCCAATCAGTATTTGAGATACCTGAAAATTGTGCAGTCTCACTAAAGGTTCCATTGCCGTTGTTTACATGCAGCATATTCCGCATATATTGATAATACAAACCGGCTTTAAGTCCCAGGTTGAACTTTTCATAATTATCAGGAGCGAATAATAATTTTTGTCTTTCGTTTGATTCAGGCAACATATCCAGGGTAAAAATGTCGGGCAATCCATCATTGTTGATGTCCGAAATGTTATTACCCATTGAAAAGTGAGAGGTTTGGCCCAGGCTTTGTTGAAGTTGGTTGATAAAGCCACCCTTCTTGTTATTAATATACAGATAATCGGGTGCTGAATAATCGTTGGAAATGTACAGATCGGGCCAGCCATCACCATTAATATCCGAAACTGCCGCGCCAAGGCCATAGGTTAGTTCCGAGCTGTTTAGGCCAGCCTTATTGGTAACGTCAACAAATTTGTTTTTGTTATTTTGCATAAGCCGCACGCCGATGGCAGGATTATTCCGTTTGATTAGATCTGCCGTACCTGCTTCGTCAAGAATGGGAATAGCATTAGGGTTATGATTAAGTATAAATAAATCAAGGTCCGCATCAAGATCATAATCAAAAAACACTGCCTGTGTAGTATATCCTGTATCGATGATTCCATAGGCGGCAGCTGATTCAACAAACTTCGGTATACCGTTTTCAGCTCCCTGGTTAATGAATAGTTGTTTCAAACGGTTCGTACCCCTTACCTTCCCGGAATAAGATAAAAATATGTCCGGTTTTTTATCGCCGTTTACATCAGCTATGGTTACCCCGGTTTTCCAGGGGCCGCTGCGACCGACTGCCCCGGTAAGGTCAGTAACATCTTCAAATTTCAGGTTTCCGCGATTGAGATATAATTTATTGGAAGACATATTTGAACTGAAATAAATGTCCTCCAGACCATCTTCATTAAGGTCGCCAATTGCTACTCCACCACCATTATAAAAATATTCGTACATCAACACATTGGTATTGACGCCTTCAGTAAGTGTATTTTCAAAGTTGATATTTGTATAGGTTGATGACAATAACCTAAAGAGCTTATCATCATCAGCTATTTCCGCGTTTTCATCGTCATGCTGATTGCTATTACTGTCGGTATTGCATCCCTGGATTAACAAAAACAAAGTCATCACCACAAAATATTTAGGAATTGCTATGAATTGCCGGGGGCAAACCTTTTTAACGCTTTTTATTAAATAGAACCAAATCATGCTAAACGGGATCAACGAATTGAAATTTAATTTTTAACTACAAATATTTACCGGTCACTTTGCAATATATTAGGCGACTTTGCAATAATAATAAAGCCATCTTGAAAATATCCTGTACAATAGCAATTACAAGGATTGGCCAAAATAAAAAATCTGTGCCTGCATAAAGCATAAGCACAGATTTTTTTTGAAAGAAAAACTATTATTCATATCCGGGGTTCTGAACGATTTTTGGATTTCGGAGTCCTTCATCACGAGCGATTGGGAGGAAATACATTTTATCTAACCAGTTCCGGTTTTCAAGTGAGTTATCTACTGCTGGAGTATAAGTATAGTCGTACTTCGTTGGGTCCTTACGATAGGTCGCTGCAGCTGTTTGCCCGGCTTTCAGGGTTCCTCTAACAAGGATATAAACATTCTTCCGGCCAAGCGTTGTTGGCGCGATCATCCAACGACGCGCGTCATGCCAGCGATGTTCTTCATAGGCCAGTTCAATGCGCCGCTCATTCCTGTATCGCTGGCGCAAGGCATCACCTGATTCGGTAAAGCCTGGCAGGCCAGCGCGGAACCTGATCTTGTTGAGCCAGGTACGCGCTTCTGCATCCTCTCCCAACTCAATACAAGCTTCTGCATAGTTAAGGACCATTTCAGTATAGCGAAAAAATGGCCATGGAACATCCTGGCGATCTTTATTATCATTCAGAGCAGGGTTAGGATCAATGAATTTACGAATATAATATCCTGTCCATGATCCGTTCCAGTTCTCGACCGGACCCTGGCGGGTGTCGAGTCCATAGATAGTGGTACCACCTGAACCCTGGTAATGTCCGGTCTGAATTTCGTTAGCCGGATCAGAACTACCTCTTGGTTTCCACTTCGCACCATCGTAAAGGATATGTGCATAGAAACGCGGTTCCCTGCCTTTATACGGCTCAGCCTGGTGAGTTGGATTGCTCCAGCTGAACTTGGTACCATCCATCATTTCATAATCATCAACAAGCTGTTGAATCGGCGAGTTACCAGCCCAGTTGTTGTAGCCGTTCGGACCGTTGTTTAGACCATGCTGACGTGCTGCTTCGCCTTTTGCCGGGATAAAATACCTTCCAAACAGAATCTCTGATTTAGCGGTTGCATCAACACCGGGGGCCTTACTTCCGCCGCCCATTGCTATTGAAATATAGTTCCTTGTAGCAGTAGAAGTATCTTCAGGTACTCCCAGGTTCAACTTATAACCTGTTGTTGCATCAAGCACCGCCTTGGCCGCGTTTTTTGCAAGAGTCCACCGGGCAAGCCTGTTGCCTGATGGATAACCGATGATGTCTGCCTTTGCAAACGAATTGATAACAGTTGATTTGGATTTTGCAGTCGGCACATCGTGCAAGTCACTGGCAGCATATAATAGCACCCTGGCTTTCAGTGCGCGTGCGGCAGTGACCGAAGCCCTTCCTTCCTGCATGGACTTTCCGTTAAGCATGAGCACGGCAGAATCGCAGTACTTAACTATGTTATTTACATTTGCTTCCCAGGTACCTCTTTCAGCAGAATAATCTTCGTCAAGCCCATACACCTGTGTTATAATTGGACCGCCACCATAATACCTCAGCAGCTGGTGGTTGTAATACGCATAAAGAAACATTGCTTCTCCGCGCAACCTGTCACGAAGCGTGGCATCAAAAGGACTCGAAGGAAGGTTAGTCATCGCAATCAATGAAGCCCGGATCCGCGTATACATCTGGTTCCATTGATAGTTTCCATTTCCCCAGCCAAGGTTGGAGGGGTTCAGTATGCCTTCATTCACTATATTGAATCCGCGGCCCGCATGTGTGAAAATTGCTTCGTCAGAAAAAGAAGCAAGCATTTCTTCATGAAAACCACCAAGTCCAAGACCCGCGTAAATTCCATTTACGAAAGCTTCGGCAAGAGGACCGTCTTTCCAGGCCAGTACATCCGAAACCTGGCCGGGCGGTTCAAGATTTAAAAAATCCTTCTTACATGAATATGACAGGGTGACGGCCACCATGCATAATATAATCGATCTATATATTTTGTTCATTTTCAGTTGTTTAAAAAGTTACACGAGCACCCACACTAAGAATCCTAGCCTGTGGATAATACTGACCATTGTTGCTGGTGGCTTCCGGATCCCAGATTTTCATCTGATCCCATGTAATCAGGTTTAGACCATTCACATAAATCCGGGCGTTTTGCAGGCCAACCTTGCTTCCTATTGCTGCAGGCAAATTATAACCCAGCTCTACGTTTTTGAGCCTTACATAATCGCTCTTCCTGAAATAGTAAGTATTCGAGCCATATCCTCCGCCGGTGTAGTAAGTACCGCCACGGTTTGCAATCCGGGGATGCTCACTGCTTGGATTCTCAACTGTCCACCTATTTTTATAAGTATACTCGAGATAGTTTCCGATATCACCCGATTCGGTATTGATATACAGACGGCCACCTGCAGCACCCTGGAACAATATCGAAAGATCAAAGTTTTTCCAACCAAGGTTGATATTCAAACCACCGGTGAATATTGGATCACGATTCCAATCCTGGCTAACACGGTCATCGGCATTGATCTTCTTATCATTGTTCATGTCCTTGAACTTCATGTCGCCGGGAATCAGTTTTGATGTGGCAGCTGAATAGTCGATCGTATTGGCATCTATATCTTTTTGGTCACGGAATACGCCGTCAGACTCATAAACCAGGAAGTTTACTCCGCTTGTTCCAAAACCTCTGCCTACAGCTTTCTGGTATTCAGGGATGCCTTTTGTATCTGGCCAGGCCAATATGCGATTCTTCGCATACCCACCATTCGCACTTACTGTGTACCTGAAATCACCAATCATGTCGCTGTAACCTACTTTAAATTCCCATCCCTTGTTGTCGAGTTTGCCGAGCGGAACAGGTGGCAGCTTGTCAGCGATGCCGGAACTGTTAGGTACCGCTGCTTCATTACGGACGAGGATCTTGTCCCGTTTGTTATAGAAAAATTCAAATTCAAAATTCAACTTGTTATTAAGCGCAGACCCTTCCAGACCCAGGTTCAGATTGTTGGCTATTTCCCATGAAAAATCAGGATTTGGTACAATCCTTTCATTGAGCGTCCTGGTCAGGCTATTGTTCAGGATATAAGTGTCAAAAGTATAGGTACCGAGATAAGCAAATTCCTGCAACTGATCACCGAAGTATACCTGGTCATTACCCATTTGGCCATAGGAGGCACGTATCTTCAGGTTATTAATGAACTTAACGTTCTGTGCAAAAAAGTTTTCCTCAGAAATATTCCAGCCCGCGAGTAAACCTGGGAAGAAACCAAATCTGTTTGATTCATGGAACATGTAGGAACCATCATATCTCCAGAGGAACTCGAAAAGGTATTTTTCTTTGTAGTTATAGTTGACACGACCGAAATAACTCAGCCTTGCTCTTGTAAAAGCAGAACCGCCAATGGTCTGCTCGTCTGCACCACCCACATTAATCTGATCAATTTCGGGAGTCAAAAAGTATCTTCTGAACACATTAAAACCGTCGCCCTCGTTTGTTTCTTTTTGAACACCGGCAAGAAGCCCAATGGTGTGATCACTGAATTTCCTGTCGTAGTTCAACATACCAATAAGGTTTACGTTGAGGCTATTTTCACTGTATTGGTTAAGACGGGGATCAGGAAATGTTGACCTCACGCGACCTTCCAGTTTTGGCGTTACGCCGTCGGCTTCAAATGTTTTTTTATCCCAGAAATACAAGGTCCAGGGAGTTGCCCATCTTTTACGATTCAAGTTGTACTTATCAAAGGCGGCAGTTCCAGTGATTTTCAGACCTTCAACCCCTGGAATCAGGATTTCAATTTTCCCGTTAGTTTGAATATAGGTTCTTTTATCGCGGTCGTAGCCGGTTGCCCCAGTGGTTATCACAACCGGGTTTTCTCCATTTTCAATATCTGGTCCAGGTCGTCCGTCTGGCCAGACTGCTGTTTCCGAGGGTTTACCGCGCATCTGCATACGGAAAATATCAGTGGCAGGCTCTGTTGGGAACTCCCGGTTTTCTTCACGTGCAAGGATACCCACACCAATATTGATATATTTATTGACTTTCGCGTCGATATTCAGACGGACATCATATTGTTTATAACCGGTTGCCGAATTTTTATAATATCCATCCTGGTTCTGATAGCCTACGGAACCCAGGTATTTAACGGCATCTGTTCCCCCACTTACCTGCATATTGTGTCTGACCTGTGGTGACCATGTTTTGTTTGTAGCGTCAAACCAGTCGGTATTTGGATGTGTTAATGGAGATGATCCATCGCGGAACTTTGCAAAATCGTCCGGACGAAATGTAGCAAAAAATGTTCGTGGCGTTGCTCCGGGAACAGTATACTGACCTGTGCTTTCCAATGCCTGCCATCCGGCTGCCCATTGCTCAGGATTTTGTTGGAGCTCTTTATACAGCACCAGTTCATTTGACATTTCTGCATACTGCAGGTTGTCGGCCATTTTAGGAATTCTGGATGGTTGTGACCAGCCATGATTGAAATCATAAAGAAGGTTTGGTTTACCATTCTTACCTCTTTTTGTGGTAATAAGGATAACGCCATTGGCGGCCCTGGCTCCATATATCGCCGCAGAAGCATCTTTCAGAACTGACATACTCTCTACATCGGCCGGGTTGATCCGGTCAAGTCCACCCGCACGATCTGGTATACCATCGATAACTATAAGGGCACTCGAGTTACCAAACGTGTTGGTACCACGCACTCTAATGGTAGACCCGTCAAAGCCAGGTTCGCCACCTGCCTGTATTGCGGTAACACCGGGAAGACGACCCGCGAGTGAGTTTGAAAGGTTAACCGTAGGTGACTTCTGAAGTTCCGAACCCTTCACGGTTGCAACAGCACCGGTAACTGTAACCTTTTTTTGCGTACCATAACCAACTACGACCACATCTGTGAGGTTAGAGCTTGTAGTTGTGAGTCTAACGGTGATCTCAGTCCGATCTGCCAGTGCAACTTCCTGCGACTGGTAACCCACTACAGAAATTACCAGTACAGCCTTTGGATTGTTAATTGCTAATGAAAAGTTTCCATTCTGATCCGTTGTAGTACCGTTGGCAGTACCCTTCACCACGATACTCGCGTTGACAACGGCTGAATCTTTGTCATCAACCACTTTTCCTGCTACTCGTGCATTCGACTGGCTGAAGACAGTGCCGGAATAACACAGGAGCATGACGAACAGGCTGAGACAAGTGTGTTGAAATAATCGGGTTTTGAACATATGGCTTTGATTTATTTGCAGGTGGAAAATAAAATGGAAGTACCGGGTATACGGACAGCATATGTCAATCAGCATCGGATGCGGATTGCCAATGACAAATCATCAGGAGTATTAATTACTCTTGACCTTTGGTATTATTTCAATAATATAGGGGGCTGTAAATGAATCGGAAGAATGTCTTTCGACAAAACAAACATTTTTCATACAAGCAGTTTTATAGTTTAAGTCAATCGTGAACCGTTACTATATACTAATAACCATGGCTTAGGTTACAATCGTTCTGGCATCTAATCTATCGTGAAATGCAATTCAACATCATTGTCATATCAATGATCATTATCACAAAAGCAAGTTAAAGGAATCTTTTTTAATTATTAATGTATTTTTAACATTTATTTTTCTCATGCCGTTTTTGCTGGCAAAGATCATGTCAGCAACCTGTAGTATCAACTTTCATCAATGGCCATGGAAAGCAGGCCCGCGCTACATCTTATCCAATCTTCCTGATCTTCAAACTTCGAAAGGAAACTTCATTTCCATGATCCTGGAGCAGGAGATGACCCTTTGCTGCCTGGCCAAAATTCGGGATGTTCTTGTACTTGCTTTTCGCAACCAGCGCTTTGTATTGTTCAGAACCACGGGTATAACTTACTACCTTAAATCCGTTCAGCCAATGTTCAACCCGGTTATCGGGATATACTACTATCCTTCCACGGTTCCATTCACCTATCTTCTTTTTTGAGGCGGGGATCTCTGTTCTTGGAATCAGATCATATAATGATGAAATGGTACGGTTACCATTTTCTCCCATTTTTGCATCGGGATGTTTTGCATCGTCCAATACCTGGTATTCAAGGCCAATGGCCGAACCGGTATTTTGTTCAGACTCAGTTACAAAATATTTTACACCGCTGTTTGCGCCTTCGGTCAACCGGAATTCAAACTCAAAATCAAAGCTGCTATACTCATCTTCAGTCACTATATCACCACCATTGGTCGATTCGGCTCCGTTTGATTGCAAAACCTGGATAGTACCTTCTTTTATCTGCCAGCCTTTTTCAGGAAATGAAGTTTTCTTTGCTCCTCTCCACCCCTTTGTGTCTTTCCCGTTCCATAATAATGAGTACCCGTTTTTCTTTTCCTGCTCAGAAATGGTGTTGGGAATGAGGTTAACTACTTTAATATTATCCCATGGTGATGGTTTCAGGTTACTGGTTTGAATCCTGATATCCCGCCAGATGATCTGTTTACCGGGATTATCGTTTTTGCTGATCGCATGTACCTGCAGTGCTATAAATCCGGATTTGGTAAGATCATCTATAAGATGTGACACAGGTATACCATTAACCCAGGTCCTGATAACTGAACCAATACATTCCACCCGGTATTTGTTCCAGGCATTGTTCCTGAATGCTTTTTTTGCAGGCAGGTTATAATCGGTGGTACAAAGCCAGCCCCGACGCGCTTCATCATAGATGCCCCCGCTCCATGCACGGGCTGAAGGATCTATTTCTATCTGGTAGCCATGAACGCGGCCGTTCTGATAGTCAGGCTTGCTTAGACTTCTGACCTGTATACCTGAATTCATTGAAGTGTCAACCTTAAATTCAAGTTCAAGAATAAAATCACCATAATCCTTTTCAGTTACCAGGAAAGAGTTGGGTGTATTGGCTACGGTAGTGCCTATAATCTCCCCATCCTTAACTTCATAATTTGCCTTTCCATTTAACTGTTTCCAGCCGGAGAGGTCCTTGCCATTAAATAATTTTTCCCATTTGCCCTGGGCGGAAACGGTAATCGTTGCAACAATAAATAGAAGACTCAGAAAATATTTCATGGAAATTTTATTTTATTGTGGACCCTTTATAACAGTTATGCCTAACCGGCAATGTCTTTGATTGATTTAAGTAAATAGTTCGGATTACTTCACTTTTAGCTGTCCGGCCAGCCAGTTGTTCATCATCAATGTTTGTTCAGGAAAGGTCCAGTGACCGGTTTCCAGTGCGAGATAAAGATCTTTTTTTGCAGGTATCACATTATAAGCAGCATACATAGAGGTTGGTGGACATACATCATCATTGAACCCCCAGGTATACATACCTGGCACCTTTACATTGCGGGCAAAATTCACTACGTCATAGTAGGCAGCTGTTTCGATCTTATCTTTTTTATTATTAAACGCCATATTATATGGAGCAAACAAATGTGGCCATCCTCCTGCCCTGCCATGCAGATAGCCTGTGACATCACAAAGCGCGGGATAATATGCAGCGAGATGTTTTACTCTTTCATCCAGGCCAGCGGTAACCAGTGAAAGTGCACCACCCTGGCTGCCACCTGTTACAGCAAGGCTTTCACCGTCATATTGGGGAAGACTGACAAGAAGATCATTGGCCCTTACACAACCCAGGTAAACACGCTTATAATAATATTTGTCCCTGTCATCCAGGTTGAAGTTCTGGTAACCATTCAGTGAACCGGAAGCCAGGTTTGTATAAACGATTGGGTCCATTATTACCGGGACACCGTGAATGCCAATTTCAAGTGTGATCATGCCACGTTCAGCCATAGCAATGTTTCCAGCATATGGCCTGATTCCGGCTCCCGGAACAGAAAGCAAAGCCGGGTATTTTCCTTCTTTTTTTGGTACACAAAGAATCCCATATACGCGGGAGTTATTAATATTCTGAACACTCACATGGTACACATTCACCTTTTCCGTACAACGTTCAGGTAACAAAGTCATCCGGGTATCCAATGGAATTTTCGAAAGTGCAAGCTTTGCGCTATCCCAGAAACTTTTGAAGTCCGTTGGATTGTTTACAGTTGGTTTGATGGTCAATGGATCAAATCCGGCTGTTGCCCATTTGCGGTATTCCCTGCCATCAACGCGCGCGGTGACAATACAGCGTAAAAAACCAGCCGTCTTCATTGTTCCGGCCTCAATCTTAGTGCTGCCGTTGCTAAGGGTCATGGAGTCCTTTTTAATAGGATCCAGCTTTTCAGGACCATATTCATAAACGATACGGGCATTTTTAACAGGATTGCCAAATTGTAGCACCGTAACTGTGAATGTAACTTTTTCGCCTGCCTTATAGGTCCAGTCACCATGATCAGGCGCAATTACCACTTTAACGAGTTGTTCACCTGGCTGTGCATTGACGGTAAATGCCACCAATAAAAGGAGGCAGGCAATAAATCTTGATCTGAACATAGGTCGAATCTTTAATGTGTTAGTTTAACAAATGGATTTCGTGACATTATTTAACATAGCTATTTGGAGAGCGGATCACTATTCCTTATTATACATTAAATTTACAATCAGAAATGAACCATTGTCTAAAGTGTTTTCTTTAGAAGTTGATTTATTTCAAAATCATAAACTCAATATTAAATCTTCTATACTTCGATGCAAAGAAAAACTTTAAAAATTCATCCTGACGATAATCTTGAAGTTGCTTTAACAGATCTTCAGAAAGGGGCTATAATGAAATGCGGGGATCAGGAAATAACATTGATTGATAGCATCCCTGGCAAACATAAATTTTCACTTAAACATTTTGCACCTGGTGATGAAATCATCATGTTTGGGGTGCTTGTAGGAAAGGCAGTGGTTGATATCCCGGTCGGAAGCCTTATAACGACAAAAAATATCACACATGCTTCTGACTCCTACCGTTTAAGGGAAAGGCGTACTTCCTGGCATGTGCCTGATGTAAGTGACTGGCGCAAAAAAACTTTCCTGGGGCATCACCGGGCAGACGGATCAGTTGGTACAGCAAATTACTGGCTGGTGATACCATTGGTTTTTTGTGAGAATAAAAACGTCGATGTCATGCAGGAAGCATTTTCCAAAGCACTTGGTTATGCCCCGGCAAAGTCGCCTTATGAAGCTTATGTAGAAAAATTAATTGAAAGGCATGGCAGCGGACAAGCTCATGCCCTTGCTTCAGATCAGCAAACTGAAACGCTGTTTGAGGAAGAAGCGCCCCGCCAGCAAAAGATTTTTCCAAATGTTGACGGAATCAAATTTTTGAATCATACACTCGGTTGCGGGGGCACCAGGCAGGATGCGCGGGCACTCTGCGGTCTGCTCGCCGGTTATATTACTCATTCGAATGTTGCAGGAGCTACAGTTCTGAGTCTGGGTTGTCAGAATGCCCAGATAAGTATTCTGCAGGAAGAGATCGCTAAACGTGATCCGTCTTTTTCCAAACCGATGTATATACTTGAACAACAGCAGATCGGAAACGAAAAAAAGATGTTACAACAGGCCATCAGCCAGACTTTTGAAGGCCTGGTGATAGCTAATAAATCGGTTCGTAAGCCAGCTCCCCTGAGCAAATTATGTATCGGTCTTGAATGTGGTGGCTCAGATGGCTTTTCCGGTATCTCGGCAAATCCTGCTATTGGTTATACTTCAGATTTGCTGGTCGCAATGGGCGGTTCGGTAATTCTTTCGGAATTTCCTGAGTTATGTGGGGTTGAACAGGAATTAAGCGACAGATGTATTACACCTGAAATAGCTGAGCGTTTCATGGACCTCATGAATACCTATAATGCAAAAGCAACTGCACTCGGAAGTGGTTTTTATGCAAATCCTTCACCGGGTAATATAAAAGATGGTTTGATAACAGATGCAATTAAAAGTGCCGGCGCTGCAAAAAAAGGCGGGAGTTCACCGGTGGTTGATGTGCTGGATTATCCGGAAAAAGTAAGTAAGCCTGGTCTAACGTTGTTGTGTACCCCGGGGGGAGATATTGAATCTACAACTGCTGAAGTGGGTTCCGGCGCAAACATTGTTTTATTTACAACGGGACTGGGCACACCTACCGGTAACCCTATAGTACCGGTTCTTAAACTATCTACAAACTCTGTGTTGTATAATAAGATGAATGACATCATCGACATAGATACCGGCGATATTATAGCAGGAAAAGAAACAATTGAAGAAGCAGGTTCGCGAATATTGCAATACGTTATAGATGTTGCGAGTGGTGAAATTCCAGTGAAAGCTGTGGCGGCGGGCCACGATGATTTTATACCATGGAAGAGAGGTATATCGTTATAAAAACAGGTATATCGAATTTCAATAGAGATATCGCAAATATCAAAACATTGACTCATGTACAAAAACAGGTATCTAAATAAAAAATAGATACCTAAATAATTATACAGTAATATTTCAATTCTATTTCAAATTATCATTTATATTTCTAATAATAAAGCAGAAACAAAACTGAATAAAAATATCGCTGATCTAAGTTTTCCCAGGCTGTCTTGATTTAAGGATTGTGATTTAAGGATGTACTTAATTGTACTTATCAGAGGGCCATTATATATAAAGCTGAACCATATGAATGCAAGATTATTTTTGCTCCCTGTATTTTTTTTGTCAATCGCCTGCAATGATGCTGATAAAAGTCAAACAACCAGTTCTGAATCAGATTCCAGCGAAAGCAAATTAACCAAAGGCAGTTATGCATATGATGCGGATTTTTTGAAGAAAAATACTGCGAAAACGCTTGAACTTAAGGATGCCGGCGGAAATGCCAGGGTTCTTTTATCTGCAGATTATCAGGGCAGGGTGATGACTTCAACGGCAAAAGGGAACACCGGCACAAGTTACGGCTGGCTCAATTATACCCTGATCGCTTCATCAGAAAAGAAAAAGCAATTCAATCCTGTGGGTGGTGAAGAACGTTTTTGGCTGGGACCCGAAGGAGGACAGTATTCAATCTATTTCAAAGGAAAAGATTCATTTGCTTTTGGTAACTGGCAGGTGCCGGCAATTATTGATACAGTCACATATGATGTTGTAAACGCAGATGCACAATCTGCCACTTTTAGGAAAACCGCATCTGTTACAAATTACTCGGGCACTGTATTTAATATTGAGATAAGCCGTATTATCAACCTGCTTTCACCGGAAGCTATAGCCGGCGAGTTGAACACAAATATTGATCCTTCACTGGCAACTGTGGCTTATACGACAGAGAATTCAATAAAAAATACAGGGAGTGCAGCCTGGAAAAAAGAAAGTGGATTATTATCAATCTGGCTGCTGGCGATGCTCACGCCTTCTGATCAAACAAAAGTGATCATTCCTTTTGAGCCCGGGAAAAACGCTGCGAAATTGATAACCAGGGATTATTTTGGCGCCATACCACCCGAGCGATTAATCATTACCGATAGTTTCCTGGTGTTAAACTGTGATGGAAAATTCAGGAGCAAGGTTGGGATCTCACCGGTAATTGCGCGGCCAATAGCCGGCAGTTACGACTTTGAAAAAAATATCCTTACCATCACTAAGTTTACTGTCGATAAAAACGGGTCCTATGTTAATTCCAAATGGGAACTGCAGCAAAATCCATATAAAGGAGATGCGGTTAACGCCTATAACGATGGTCCACTCGCGGATGGCACACAGATGGGACCATTTTATGAAATCGAATCATCATCACCGGCAAAGGAATTAAATCCTGGTGAAACACAGGTTTATAAACAAAGCACCTTTCATTTTGAAGGAGATTTCGCAAAACTTGAAACACTGGCTCAACAAATCCTCGGTGTTAAACTCAGTGAAATAAAAAGTGGAATAAAAACAAAATAACAGGACCTATTTCTGACGGATATATTCAACATCAATAACATTCAACATAACAGCAATCCTTTCCATTATGCATTTATATAAAACATCAAAGGGAAACTTTATTGTTCATGAAAATAACGCTTATAAAATAGATCAGGACTGGGATGCTATTGTTAATCATGAAAAACTTTTCGATTATTTGCTTGGTGTTACAACTAAGAGCGAACAGATCGAACCCGAAACTTTAAAGTCAGCAATTGTCCATCATCTCCAGGTACCGGTTGGCAGCCAGGAATTGTGGGCGGCCGGAGTTACTTATCTCAGGAGTCGCGATGCACGCATGGAAGAGTCAAAAGCAAGTGGTGCTGCAGATTGTTATTCGCAGGTTTATGATGCTGAAAGGCCGGAGTTGTTTTTCAAAGCATTGCCGCATCGGATCTCTGCACACAATGAACCTGTTAATATCCGGAAAGATTCAACCTGGAACGTTCCTGAACCGGAACTTACACTGCTTATCAATTCAAATGGAAATATAAACGGTTACACAGTTGGAAATGACATGAGCAGCCGGAGTATAGAAGGCGAAAATCCATTGTATCTGCCTCAGGCAAAAATGTATGAAAGATGCGCGGCGCTTGGTCCCTGCATTTATGTTCCCCGGGAACCAATATCGCCATCCACCCTGATTCAGCTGGATATTCAGCGTAATCATCAATCTGTTTTTAACGGAGAAATAGCCCTTGACCGTATGAAAAGAAAGCACAAGGAACTGGTGGGTTACCTGTTCCGTGAATTCAGATTTCCCCAAGGTGTAATGTTAATGACCGGAACGGGTGTTGTACCACCGGACGATTTCACATTGGAAGTTGGCGATGAAGTAAACATCACAATACAGGGAATTGGTACATTAACCAATACAATAGCTACAATGGAGAACAGTCAATAGGTCAGGATACTGCAACTCATATAGTATACATTCATGTGAAATTTAATCCTCGGTTGGAGATTCATTGGTAATACCCAACATGGTTTGTAAAATTTCCGGCTGGCATTAAATCATAAACCGGTTTGATGGTAATCCTTTTACCCCGGGCTTTGCCGTAAACAAACAACCGGAGTCAGGAAAAGCTTTGAGATCTTCTTCACTTAGGCCATCTCTTGCAGTGGTGATATACAGGGTATCAAGTTCTTTTCCACCAAATGTGCAACAGGTAACATTCAGAGCCGGCACTTCTATTCTTGCCAACTGTTTTCCGGTTGAAGGGTTATAACAGGTAATACTTTTACCACCATAAAAAGCGATCCATAAATTACCTTCTGTATCCACACACAACCCGTCAGGACTGCCCACCTCTTCTTTTAAGTTTAGAAGAACCTGTTTATTCGTCAGGGCTCCGTCAGAAAGAGAAAAATCAAATTTAAGCAAATGTTTTTCGACTGTGTCGATAAGATACATGGTTTTGTTATCTGGCGACCAACCGAGACCGTTAGACATACCAAGCCCGTTGACCAGCTTATTTACGACGAGATCTTTATCTACCCTGTATAATGCTGCCTTGCCATTTTCTCCCGGCATATGCAACGATCCGACCCAGAACCGGCCTGCGGCATCTGCCTTTCCATCATTACAACGATTATCAGCGAGCTCGGCTTCTATCGCAGTAAGAAAAGTCTGTTCTCCGGTTATTGTATCCAGCTGAATTAGGCGATCCTGCAAAGCACAGACAATTTTTTCATCTGAAACTACAACGATGCAACCTACCATTTGTTCAAGCTGCCAGGATTCATATTTATTCTTAACCGGATCATACCTGGATACTTTTTTAGACTTTATATCGATCCAATATAATTGCTGACTCAATGCATCCCAAACAGGGCCCTCACCAAGTATCGCTTCCTGCCTGAATTCAACTGTTGCATTTACAATTTTCATAAATTCTGAAATCTTACACAAAGTTCTTATCTGTTTACTTAACAGCAAAATTGTAGATGCCTGATCCAAGCTCAACAACAACATAGTCTCCATCCTTGCCGGTGACCTTCAGGTCGCTTAAACCCGAAAGTGATTTTCCCGATTCGGAAACTGATTCTGCTGAAGTGGCAGGGATATAAACCGTTGCCCTGGTATTTGCAGGTATCTCTACTGTTAGACTGAATTTTCCATCAACAATTTTCCATTCGGATCTTAGTTTCCCATAGTTGGTTTCATAATCCGCTGCGACTTCGGTAAGCCCGCCACCTATATGTGGTTTTACAGATATCTTTTTGTAGCCGGGCATAGAATCGTAAGTATCAAGACCTGCAATAACACGATACATCCAATCCCCGATAGCTCCATAAGCATAGTGATTGAATGAGTTCATGCCAGGTGTCTGGAAAGATCCATCGGGCTTCTGACCATCCCATCTTTCCCATATTGTTGTGGCTCCTTGTTTAACCGGGTATAACCATGAAGGATAAGATTCCTGCATCAACAACTTGAAAGCAATATCTGTATAACCGAATCTTGATAACACATGACATAAATATGGTGTACCCAGGAAACCGGTAGTAAGATGATTGTTATAGGCTTTAATATTGTCTGCAAGTCTCTGCGCAGCCTGCTTTCTCTGTCCTTCAGGTAACATGTCAAAATTCAATGCCAATACGTAGGCAGTTTGAGTGCTGGAAACCAGGCGACCGTTCGGTGTCAGGTATTCCTTAAGATAGGCGCCTTTAACATCGTTCAACAGTTGTTCATATTTTTTTACATCTTCTGGTTTGTTAAGCACTTTAGCCGTGTTGATCATGATTTGAACAGAGTTGGCATAAAAGCATTGTGCAATCATATACTTGTCCGTTATCGCACCTCTACCATCATTATCATCATCGGGCCTGTAAAACAACCAGTCACCAAAATGAAAACCTTTGTTCCAGAGATTATCTTTAGCGTTTGATTCCATATAACCAACCCAGGCTTTCATGCTCGGGTATTGTTGCTCAAGCACACGTTTATCCCCATAAGCCTGGTACATTGTCCATGGAATGATGGTTGCGGCATCCGCCCAACCGGCTGAGCCGTCTGCACCTTTTGCCAGTACCTGCGGTATCACATGTGGCACACTTCCCTTGTCGGTCTGATCAGCTGCAAGATCTTTAAGCCATTTGCTGAAAAAATTATAAACATGCATATTATAGGTCGCAGTGCGTGCAAAGGCCTGGGCATCTCCTGTCCATCCGAGTCTTTCATCGCGTTGTGGACAATCGGTTGGAACATCCAGGAAATTACCTTTTTGTCCCCATTGTATATTATGTTGAAGCTGGTTAATAAGAGCATTGGAACTTTTAAAGTTTCCTGTCGGCTTCATGTCCGAATACATGGCAACAGCAGTAAAATTTTCGGGATTGATCTCACCTTTGAATCCTTCCAGTTTTATATAACGAAAACCCTGGAATGTGAAATGCGGTTCAAAAGTCTGTGGTTCACCTCCTTTTAGTATATATGTATTTAATTGTTTAGCGCCCCGAAGATTATCCGTGTAAAAATTTCCGGCTTTGTCCAGCACTTCTGCGTGGTAGATCTTAATACTATCTCCTTTATTCCCGCTGGCAGTTACTTCAACAAGACCAACCAGGTTTTGTCCGAAATCGATAACCTTCTCTCCTTTTGGCGTTGTTATCAGTTTAAGCGCTTTGAATCTTTCATGTTTTTTTACCGGCTCATTGTAGGTTGCAATCAATGTATTCTTTGCAGCGGTTATAAGTTTCACCGGCAACCAGCCTTGTTCATCATATCCAACGTTTGCCCAGCCGGATTTTTCGAAATTGGCATCATAAGATTCTCCATCATAGATCTCTGAAGATTTCACGGGGCCAGTTGAAGATTTCCAGGTATTATCAGTGCCAATGGTCTCAACTGTTCCATCAGTATAAACAATACGGATCTGTGCCAGCAAAGCAAGTTCCTTCCCATACAAATTCAGATTTGCCTGCCATGCAAGCGGAGTACGATACCATCCGCTGGCAAGCCCCGCGCCAATGGCATTTTTCCCTGTATTCATTAAACCGGTTACATCATAAACCTGGTACTGTAACCTCTTGTTATAACTTGTCCAGCCGGGTGTAAGATAATAATCACCAACACGTTTACCATTAATGAAAGCTTCATAAATGCCATGGGATGTTATAAATGCAGTAGCGGACTTTATCTTCTTTGCAGCCGTGAATTCTTTCCTGAACAATTGCCCTGGACGATTAACGGAATCTTCGATAAAACCAATGCTGATCCATTTTGCTTCCCAATCGCTCTCACTTAACAAACCCATTTGCCATGAACCTGTCTCGCTCCAGGCAGATGTTCTGCCCTTGTTGTCCCAGACCCTTACCTGCCAGTAATATTTCTTTGTCGATTCAAGTGTGGTGCCAGCATATATATTATGTAAAGATTCACCGGATGCGACTTTACCACTGTTCCAGACAAGATTTTTTGTTTTTGATAAATTTGAAGGATCACTGCCAACGCGGATTTCGTAAGCAGTCTGCACCAGGTTTCTGTCAGTCCCGTTGAGACGCCAGCTAAAAGCCGGCTTAACCATGTCAACACCAATCGGATTCTTAAGATTCTCAACGAGCAGGTTATTCACCGTCGTTTGTGCATTCCCGGTGGAAACGAAGCTAGAGGCTAGTAGTAGGAAGATGAGTTTTTTCATGACGCCTTTAAATGAGTGGTGAGTGGTGAGTGGTAAGTGGTGAGTGTTAGTTATTAAATTTAAGAATGAAATATATTTCGTTTCGTTGTGTGCCAATTTTATTATTTTATTTAGAGGAGATCAGATTTTGAATGATAGGTTTTTAATTGGATGAGGTTTTGTGGGATGAGGTTTTTGTTCCAATGCTTATGAATGGCCAGGGCTGCACCAAGACCTGTAGATTGTGGTACGGTTGCGGCTGAGACTGTAATCTCAGGAAAAGACATACTTAACAAATTCATATAGATCTCATTTTTGCTAAAACCACCGTCTACAAATATCTGTTTTACACCCGTGGCATTCATAACCAGCCTGGTTGAGGCCACCTGTTGAACCATGATGTCTATCATTAACTGGTGATAGGCAGTTTCATAATCAGGAAATTCAGCGATTTCACGATTTGAAAATGCAGAACCACCGGTTATGAGTGACGGGCTACCTTTATCCTTAGACGCAGGTTGCCCAACGGAAGACTGTCCAATAGAAGAGTGTTCAACCGAAGACTGTCCAACAGAAGGTTGTCCAACAGAAGATTGCCCAGGCAAAGACTGACGAACTAGAGAATCATATATCTCTTTGTTAAAACGGATCTGAGAAACCGCCTGATCATTTTTATGAAAAAAATCTCCCAGCCTTTTTATTTGTTTTTCATGTTCGTTCCCGGCAAAGAGCCTTGAAGATTTCACCGGCTCACCCTTATAAGTCAGGTAACACAAACAATCATTCCTGAGTTCTTCTTTTGTAAGTGGATCCTTGTTAAACGGATTCATGCTAATGCACCAGGTACCGGTTGAAATCAATATAAATGGGTCCCTGAAATGTTGCAGATAAGGTATTAACGCCGCCGAACTATCATGTAATCCAATTCCGATCGGGGGTTGGCGGGATGTTCCCGGATCGTTTACCAGTGCGTCACCCAAAACCACCGGTGCAAACTTATCATCGATCTTTTCCAGGTTAACCCATTGATGATATGAATTTGAACGAAAGTTCCACAAATTCGTATGGCAACCTACACTGGTAATATCAGTACAGGTTTTACCGGAGAGTATATAATTAAGGTATTGTGGCAAGTGTAATGAGGTCCTGATTTTTGCAAACAAATCCGGCTGTTCATGTTTTAACCGGTAGAGCTGCATTCCTGAATTAAGACTTCCCAGTACAGGTGAGGCGGTTAACATAGAAAAATCTTCCTCACCACCATAGCGGTTGTAAAAAGCATTTTTCAAATTATCCGGATAAAGTTTAAGATAGTTATAAAGCGGGCAACATGGCTCACCCGATTTGTCAAGGTGAACGAAGCTTGCTCCATAAGATGAAAAATTCAATGCTGCCAATTGGTATTCAGTAGACATTGATAATTCTTCGAAGTTGGTAATTACCCAGTTTGTCAGGGCATGTACATCTTCACATGCAAATCCGTCTTCATCTGTTGTTTCGGGGAGCTGAACAGAAGTTTCCTTCACCAATTGATATTCCTGGTTGAACAGTAATAGTTTTTTATTGGTCTTACCCACATCAAATATGGCAGCAACTTTGCCGGCAGTCATAAGCAATCATTTATTTTTTGTCTACAGACCCGTAGCCACGGTTTTCAATCCCCGTTCGCGAATCAGGTTTTCACGGATTTTACCCGTACGATATAAACTGACTGGTTCCAATGCTCCTCCCGCATTAAATCTTGCCTGGGCAACCAAAGGACGAAGATCAGTCCGGAACGCATCCTGCAATATCTCCTGCGCTAATACCACATCATTGTTCTGTTGAGCTTCGGTTAGTTTTTCCCTGTCAACCAACAATGCCTGGGCATAAGAAAGCATGATGGCTTCTACAGATTGTAACAAGTCTTCAAGGGGATCCTTTACATTATGAGAAGCATCGATCATCCATCCCAGGTCAGTATTATGATTCATCCCCTGTGCGTCCATACCATCGATCAGTTCGTTAAAAATCAAAAACAACTGGTATGGTTTAATACTTCCTACAGTCAGATCATCATCACCATATTTTGAATCATTAAAGTGGAAGCCGCCAAGTTTATCTTCCATAAGTAGCAATGAAACGATCTGTTCAATATTTGCATTTGGCAGATGGTGACCCAGGTCAACAAGTGTATATGCTTTTGGACCAAGTTTGTTTGCATACAACAACGATTGCCCCCAGTCACCAACTGTTGTAGAATAAAAATTTGGTTCGAAGGCTTTATACTCAACAAACATTTTCCAATCAGCAGGCAGGGCCGCATAAATTTCCTTCAGTCCTTCCAGCGTATTTTGAAAAGCTTTTCTGAAATTTAACTGGCCCGGAAAACAGGAACCATCGCTTAGCCAGACAGTCAGCGATTTTGATCCAAGATCAACACCATGTTGAATCACTTCGATGTTATGCTGAATTGCCTGGGCACGTACTTTTCTATCGACATGCTGCAAAGAGCCAAACTTATAGCTGAGTTCCTGGTCTTTCTGATCCTGGAAAGTGTTTGAGTTCATCGCATCAAACTGTAGTCCCAGTTGTTCGGCAAGTGTCCGCACAGCTGGAATATTTTCCGGAATGTCCCAGGGAATATGAAGTGAAATGGCTCCACTGCTTTTATTAAGTGCGTGCAACAGGCCAATGTCTTCCATTTTTTCATGGAGATTGCGTGGTTCGCCTCCGCCCGAAAAGCGGGCAAACCTTGTGCCGCCTGTTCCAAGCGCCCAACTGGGTATCGCCACCTGGAAGTCAATTAATTTTTGAAGTATTGACATCGCATTTGGCAACCCTTCCACCAGCGCATCATATTTGCGTTGATGCCCTTTATACCATAGCTGGTTATGGTCATCTATAAATTCTTGATCTAATCTCATAACAGAATTTTAATCATTAATTATCCGGGGCTTCAACCCGCCCCGGGGTTTCATCGCCAACCGTGGTTTTACCACCGCCCCGGGTTTTACCCCGGGCTATACGAAGTCAACCCCTATCGGGGGTTGTAAACCACTCACAACTCACCACTCACCACTCATAACTCATAACTCATAACTACCTAACGAACGCCATCGCCACTCCACCATCAACATTAAGCACATTTCCGGTCGATTTATTCAACAAACCTCCGACGAATACAAAACAGGCATTGGCAATATCTTCAGGTAGAATGATTTCATTCAATAAAGTTCTTCCTGCATAGTATTCGGGCAGTTTATCTACAGGTACACCATAAGCTTTTGCGCGTCCTTCTGCCCAGGCACCTTCCCAGATTTTGCTGTCTGAAATAACTGCATCCGGATTTACAACGTTGACCCTTATGCGATCACTGCCAAGTTCGGCAGCATTAAGCCGGCTCAGATGAAGTTGCGCAGCTTTTGCCGATCCATAACCTGCGTTATTAGGGCCGGAAACCAGTGCATTTTTACTCACGATATTGAGCACGTCCCCGCCAAGTTTTTGTTTTTTCATGATCGAAACACCGGCCTGTGTAACGAGAAACTGTCCTTTAACCAGCACATCGTAAAGCAGGTCCCAATCAGCTTCTGAATGTTCACCTAATGGCTTTGAAATACTTAAACCCGCACAGTTTACTACAATGTCAACTCCGCCGAAATTCAGAGAGGCTACTTCAAAAGCCCCGGCGATTGTTGATTTATTGGTAACATCAAGCAAACTCGCAGCAAAAACATCTTTTGAATATTTTGACGAGAAATCAAGCTTCGCCTTATCAAGCCTCTCAGCATCATTATCATTAATTATTACACAAGCCCCTTCGTCGGCGAATTTTTTGGCGATCGCTTTACCAATACCACCGGCACTACCGGTAACGAGTGCTATGCGACCGGTCAATGGTTTTGGCCTGGGCATTCTTTGCAATTTTGCTTCTTCAAGTAACCAATACTCAATATCAAAAGCTTCCTGTCTTGGCAGGGATGTATAAGTTGAAATGGCTTCTGCGCCCCGCATTACATTGATGGCATTAGTATAGAACTCGGCAGCAACCCGCGCAGTCTGTTTATCTTTTGCGAAGGTGAACATGCCGACACCGGGGTATAAAATCACTACCGGGTTGGCATCACGGATGCCGGGACTGTTAGGATGTTTACAATTATTATAGTACTCTTCATATTGAGTACGATATTGTTCAAACTGCGAAGTAAGTTTTTTATAAAAAGCATCGGTGTTTGAAAGATCTTCGCCGGCTTGCATATCTAATACAAGCGGGCTGATTTTGGTTCGCAGGAAATGGTCCGGGCAACTTGTTCCCATCGGGGCAAGCCTGTCAAGATCATTCGAGTTAATAAATTGCATCACTTTTTCATCATCTGTAAAATGACCAATCATCCGTGTTTTTGAAGATGCAAGACCACGCAGAACCGGCGCAAGCTGTGCCGCTTTTTTATAGCGTTCCTCTTTTGGCAATGATTCGAGTTTGCTGCCACTAAACACCTGACCGTTTTCTGCGGTTTTCTGTTCGATGTATTCTGCGCAACGTTCAATCACTTCCAGCGTGTTGATATAACTTTCGTAAGCAGTATCCCCCCAGGTAAATAAACCGTGTGAGCCGAGCATGATGCCACGAATACCAGGATTTTCATCGAGGCATTGCTTCAGTTTAAGTCCAAGGTCAAATCCTGGTCTCTGCCACTCAACCCAACCAATTGTTCCATTGAATAATTCCTGCGTGATTTGTTTCCCATCTTTAGCGGCGGCGATGGCTATTGCTGCATCGGGATGCAAATGGTCGATATGACTAAAAGGTAGAAAGCCATGCAATGCTGTATCAATGGACGGTGCGCGGGAGTCGAGATCATAGATGCAGTGATTAAATAATTCAACCATTTCATCTTCATGCTCCTTACCCCGGTAAATGTTTTTCAGGCTTAGTAAGCGGTCCATATACAAAGCAGCGAGCCCGTTTTTTTTCAGTGTACCAAGATCCCCACCGGATCCTTTCACCCACATAACATCAGTCGTTTCCCCGGTCAGTCGATTTTTAGCGGGACCTTTGTAAGAAGTATTCCCCCCACCATAATTAGTTAAGCGAAGGTCGGCACCAAGTAAATTTGAACGGTATATAAGCAGTCCAACCTCGTCGCCTCCGAACGCAGCGGCCTTCTGCTCATCCCACAAATAACTTACATGCCTGAACTTTGATGCTGTAAGAGACATAATCAAATATTTTATTGTCTAAAAAAAAGTTACAAGATTATTTCATAGAGTTTCCGTAGCCTACTACCAGTACAGAAATAATGATCGTGATGATGCCGGCAATGATAGTATATGTAGTTTTCCGGTTAACACCTTTCCATTCCTTTAAGATAAGTCCCCATAGATTCGCAATCAGGATAATAAAGGCCATATGTAAAATCCAGGAGCTGGCACCATTGCCAAGTTTAGATTCTCCCATGCCGTAAAAGAAGAACTGAAGAAACCAGGTAATACCGGCAAGTGCAGAGAAAAAATAATTCCTGGTGAGAGGCACCTGTTTATTTGTATAGTCATGAAAAGTCTTGTTCCTGGCATTCAGAATCATACACCAGACGAGATTTATAGTAAGCCCTCCCCAAAGGATAACCACATAAACAACATTGTTCTGGAAAAGGAATTCACCATCGCCCGGGTTCGCAACCTTCCAGATTTCATTGGCAGTATTAGCCATAGATTTACCGGCTTCAAGCCCAAAATTGAAACAGGCACTTAAAATGCCTGAAATGATTGATACAATCATTCCAAGGCCGAATTTATATTCTGTTTTGATTACATCACCGTGAACATCTCTTGCCGGGGCAACCTTGCTAAGCTGCTGTTCTTTCATAATACCTGCTTTGCCGCAGATGATAATTCCAAGCACACAAATAGCAAGACCCGTTAATACAGTTTGTCCCCAACCCGAATTTATCATCATGCTGAAAGTATCCTTGCCTTCAGCTGGGAAAAAATTGTAATAAATAGATGGAATAAGGGCCCCAAAAACCATGCAAAGACCAAGTATAATACTTGAACCGAGGGAAACTCCAAGATACCTTACCCCCAGCCCGTAAGTAAGACCTCCAATGCCCCATAACAATCCAAACATATAAGTCGCTCCTAAGATGCTGTTATCAGTCTGCCTGATAATTTCAGAAAAACCGGGGATGGTGAGATAAGCTGCCAGTGGAGGGACAAGTAGCCAGGAAAAAATGCCTCCGACTATCCAATAACTTTCCCAGGACCAACCCCTGACTTTTTTAAATGGTATATAAAAACTTCCTGATGCAAAACCGCCGATGAAATGATAAATAATCCCAAAAAGTACCTGCATGTAGTTGCTATTTTTCCAATATGTATTAATCGTTGAGGCAATCTATGAATTATTTTCAATACCCCCGTGATGCACTGTGATGAGGGTATCAGGGCTATTGCATCCAAATTCGTAATTTGGGAGAACTTAAAAAACGATCGCTGATGAGCCTGCGCCTGATAGTTAATAAAACCTGCCTGCTTGGAATGATCGTTGTTTTTATTTCCCTGAAGGGATCAGGCCAGCCGGGTATTGCTCAGGTGAACGGTATCAACATTGCCTATCATAGTTATGGTAGTAAAAACAAGGAAGTGTTTTTATTGATTTCCGGGACTAACGCCCAGCTAACCATGTGGCCAAAAGTTTTCTGCGATAAGCTTGTAGGTAAGGGATACCGGGTGATCGTTTTTGACAATCGCGATATTGGCTTATCAACAAAATTTGATGAAGCAGGTATGCCAGACTGGAACGCCATTACCAAAGCTTTGGAACTGGGAGAAAAACCACCACTTGCATATTCGCTGGATGATATGGCTAAAGATGCGGTGGTTTTATTGGATGTATTGGGTATAAAAAAAGCGCATATCGTTGGGGCATCAATGGGTGGAATGATTGCACAGCGTGTTTCATATTATTATCCTGATCATGCACTCTCCTTAACAAGCATTATGGCCGGCGGGGGTAAACCTACTTTCCCCTTGGTTGCGAAGGTCGAATTAGTGAGTAGTATTCCCGCGCCCGGGCCTGCCGATGATACGGCAGCTTATGTGCAAAGGGAACTGCAAAGCATGAAGATACTGGCAGGAAAAAAATATCCTGTTAATGAAAAAAAAGCCCTGGCTTTAATCAGATCGAATATTAAACGCTCTTATCATCCCGATGGGTTGGTGCGGCAAGGTGCGGCTTCAGTAGCTGGTTTCTACGCCGGTAGAACTGCCGACTTAAAAAGAATAAAGATCCCTACGCTTGTTGTTCATGGAACCGAAGATCCACTGGTTATTATTGATGCCGGTAAAGACATCGCTACAACAATCCCTGGTGCCAGGTTTGAAAGCATTGAAGGCATGGGACATGATTTGCCGGAACCTTTGCTGGAGAAGCTGGCCGAACTTATTATAAACAATGCACAAAGAAAACAATAGAAAAGAATACCCGGGTCTGTACCCGGGCATTCCCTTTTTTATATTGATGTGATTAGTTTTGAATAGAATTGCTCTTAATCGCGACCTTCTTAGGACCAGTTGTTTTTTGAGAATCCAGGGGTTTGGCTGAAGCTTCTTTTTTCACAGGAGCTAATGGATTTGGAGAAACTACAGGTTCTGCTGAAGCCGGATGTTTCACAGGAGCGATTGGTTTTAGTGTAACTGTTGTTTCGTCGGAAGCTACTGGTGCAAGCACTTCTTCATCACCAGTCTTAGCCGGAACCGGCGGCGGAGGTGGTGGAACATTGTCACTGTTTGCTTCTGCCGGAACCGGCGGAGGCGGTGGTGGAACATTGTCGCTGTTTGTTTTTGCCGGAACCGGAGGTGGTGGCGGAAACTCATGGCTCCTGCTTTTTGTGGGCGCAGGAGGAGCTGGAGGTGCCGTCATCATAGCTTTTTGAGGTTCAGTCTGGGGTGCCGCAGCTTTCGTCATCGCCTTTTTTGGTGGCTTAGGAGGAGGTGGTGGTTCTTTGTCTTGTGCCATTGAAGTACCGGACAATGCCACACCTAAAATAATAAGTGCAAATGTTTTTTTCATAATTACCTTTTATACTAGACGCAACAAATAAAAAAATCCACAATAGAATCATGATTGTTATTTCCAGATATTAGAATTTCATTTTGCTTTGAATCCTTTTTGTCCCTGTTCAAACAATTAAATCTGTCGACCGCCAGTTAAGATACCTGACTTCCCCTGGCATGCTTTTTTAGCCTATCTCCAAAAGCCAGGATTATGAGTGCACACAACGATCCCAATATCAAAGACGATAAGAAAAAATTCCCGGTTCGTGAAGGACAAGGAAAAGATTCATCAATAAGGAGTGAAAACAACAAGGCCAGTGGAGATGATAGCGGGAATTCTGAAAGCTATCCTGAACCCGGTACTGAAGATAAAAAACACAAAAATCAGGATGAATATAACTATATTGATAAAGAAAAACAGAATGAATCAGTATAGCAATTGTGGAACTTTGGCTATATATAGTTGAATAAAGTTCCGGTTTAAAAACCTATAGGGTTTAAACATTTTAAGGCATTACTTCAGTTAAATCGCACATAATTGTGTATGCTGACTGAAGCGATGCCTTTTTTTATGTCGCTTGCCAACCATGATTTAGTTTCCTGTCATTGACTTAATTTTATCTACATGAAAATTCAATGTTGGTCAGTTGGCAAATCACATGACTCTTATGTGAAAGAGGGAACTGAAGATTTTACTAAACGTATCAATAAATATTTTCCTGCCAGCTGGACCATTATTCCTGTTCCAAAAAACGCCGGCACATTAAGTGAAGCCGATCTCAAAAAAAAAGAAGGTGAACTGATCCTCGGCATGTTGCAAAAAGACGATTATCTCGTTGTACTAGATGAAAGAGGACAAACACTAGATTCCCCCGGGCTCGCACAATTTCTTCAAAAAAGAGGAAATGAAAGTATACGTAATCTTGTTTTTTTAATAGGAGGTGCATATGGAACCGACAATGCCATTCTTAAAAGAGCAAACTATCAATGGTCGCTTTCAAAACTCGTTTTCCCCCATCAACTTGTCAGGCTAATACTATCCGAACAAATTTATCGTGCCTGTTCAATTTTGAGAAATGAAAAATATCATCACTCATAATCATTAGATTTGGAGCTGAACAAATTGAATTTTTCATGAGCATTACCCTAATCATTATTATTATTACCGTACTCATTTCAATATCCGCCCTAAACAACGACAAGATCATGAATGACCTGATCTTCGATCCACCTGCGGTAACCTATCAGAAACAATGGTATCGTTTTTTCACCAGCGGCTTCCTCCATGCAGATTATATCCATCTTGCTTTTAATATGTATGGACTTTATATTTTCGGTAAATATGTCGAAGTTGACTTCATGCGGCTTTTTGGAGACCTGGGCAGGATAATGTATTTGTTGATGTATATCCTGTCGCTTTTCTTCTGTTTACTCCCTACTTATTCACAGCATAAAACAAATAGTTCTTACCGCAGTCTTGGAGCATCAGGAGCTGTATCTGCGGTTATTTTTGCCTTCATATTGCTCAATCCCCTCGTCCCCATGGGTTTGTTATTTTTACCGTTCAGGATCCCGGGTTTTGCTTTTGGCTTGTTGTTCCTGGTCATCTCTTCATTCCTTGACAAAAGAGGTGGCGGCAATGTGAACCATTCCGCGCATATCTGGGGTGCATTATTTGGTATCGCATTCTTAATAGTCGCCTGCTTTGCACTCAGTGACTATAAACCATTATCTGTATTTATTGACCAGGTGAAGGTGTATTTCAGTAGCTTTTAGATTGGTAAAATTTAGCAGTTTTAAGTTTGGTGAATTTTAGCGTTTTTTAGCTTAGTGAATTTTAGCAATTTTTAGATTGATAAATTAATGTTTAAGGAGCGTTATTTTTCAGGGCAACCGGGTGATCATGATTACTTCACTGGTGCTGTCTGTGATTTTAAACCTGTCGTCGATACGGGAACCAACCACCCACAAAATCTTTTTTCCGGATTCGATAACCCAGACAGATTCCTTATCGGTTTTTGAAAGTTTAGAATCAATCAGGAAGCGTGCAATTTTTTTCTTTTTCTTCATCCCAAGCGGATAGAAATAGTCACCTGCCTTCCATTGGCGAAGCAGCAGGGGAAATGTGATTTTTTTTGAATCGAGATAAGCGATGGATGGATGCGATCCGGCCGGAATGAGCGGTTTTTCTGCTCGAAAGCGAACCTCGCTTATCTTGTTCCTGGTCAGTTTCAGGTTTCCCTTTTCATAGGGAACATGCAGATCATCCTCACTAATCAAAACATAAGATGAATGTTGTTGTTCTGCAGGAGCTATGATGAGCCAGTTGCGGTTTTTTATTACCCGGTATTGGTCAGACAAAACCTGCTTACCCGTTTCGCTATGCAGGAGTTGTATAACCTGGGACAACTGCTGCGGGGTAAAGCCATATTGCATAAGTATCTCGAACAAAATTGTTTCGTATGCCGGCATTTTGATCAGCTTCAATACAGGGATATGAAATTCATTTCCCCTGGCTTCCACAAGGTTCCTGATCTTTTTATCCACCGACTCACGGTATAGCACAGCCGCATGCTGGAAGCGGTGAAGATTCTGGTATAAATTTTCGTCAACCTGTGGATATATTTTTCGCAGCATCGGTATAAGCTGGTTACGGAAATAATTACGGGTGTACTTATCAAGCTGGTTGGAACTGTCTTCAACCCAATTCAGCCCGAGACTATTTGCATAGTCAACAATTTCATTTTTTGTAAAACACAGTAGAGGCCTCACCAGGTGTTCCTGTTTTGGCAGTATTCCCCGAAGACCCGTAATGCCGGTGCCGCGAAAAAGGTTCATCAGCATTGTTTCAACACTGTCATCCATATGGTGTGCTGTAACTACCAGGGAAGACCCTCTACCCCTATCCGTTTTATTAATATCTGCCAATTCCTGTCTCAACAATTCGAACCATTCATAACGCAGTATACGGGCGGCTACCTGGATTGATAAATTATTGAGAGAAGCATAAGTAGTAGTATTCACATTTTTTACGAAAACGGGAACGCCTGCCCCGGTAGCAAGTTCGCGCACAAAGAGTTCATCCCGCTCGCTTTCCTTCTCGCGCAGATTAAAGTTTACATGAGCCACGACTAAACGGAAACCTGCCTTTTTGCAAAGGTCAACAAGTACTACCGAGTCAATCCCACCACTTACCGCCAGTACCAGGAAATCATCTTTTGTAAACAATTTATTTTCCTGAACATATTGAATGAACCTGTTTAACATAGCATTGTCCGGCATGAATAAATTGAAGGTTAATCCGGAAAGCTCCGGCTTTTTTGAAAGAAAAATAATAAATTCTGTAACATACAACGATCAGTAGCGTCAAACTGTCAACAATGTCTTTAAAAGCGGAATGAACCATTCATCAACTTTTAACATTGATTAACCTGGAGATCATTTTATTTGCACCCGATTTAAAGAAATGAAAAAAATTATTTTTATAACCGGTCTTATCATCATCCTGGCAGCTTCTGGATACAAGTTTACAGGAATTGGTGAGACAAGCTCAATAAATAATATCCAGGATGAAAACCTGGTCCTGAACTATGATGCTTCACTCGCTGCTAATAAGAAATTGAATGATCCGAATAAACATTCCAGCTGCCGGCACTACCACAAAAAGAAATATGAGTAAGGATTGTATTTCTTTGTATTACTAGTCAACCAGGTCCTCATATGCTGCCTGCAGTTCGTTAAAGGAATGACTGTCCCCCGCCTTCTTCGCTTTTTCCATACCTTTCTCATACCACTTTATGGCCATATCGGTTTCTCCATCAGCTACCAGTAATTTTGCGAGATGATAATAGGAACCGACATAATCCGGATCTCTCTCAAGCAACGCTTCAAAAACGGCTCTTGCTGATTTGCTTTGATTCAGTTTAAGATATTCCAGGGCAAGTGCATGATTCAAAAAGCTATCGGTGGGGCTCGCTTTCAGTAATTCTTTCAGTTTGTCAAGTCTTTCCATATTTCAACCTTGCTTTTCAGCTTTTTTCACAATTAAATATGCAGAAAAGTTTCTGCCCTTAGCAACTGGCTCTTATATTTGTATACAATGGTTGCATAAACAACCAGTTTTAAAACTTCAAAATCTGCCAATGAAGATTCTTATCTGTATCAGCAAAACGCCGGACACAACGGCAAAAATAGCTTTCAAGGATAATAATACGAAATTCGTTCAGGAGGGTGTACAGTGGATCATCAATCCATATGATGAATGGTATTCACTGGTCCGGGCAATTGAACTAAAGGAAAAAGATTCTTCTACCATTCTTCATCTTGTTAATGTTGGTGGCCCCGAGAATGATCCTATCATCAGGAAGGCACTTGCACTTGGAGGCGATGAGGCGATCCGCGTGAATACTGACAGCGGTGATAGTTATTATATCGCTTCGCAGATAGCTGAAATTGCAAAGCAGGGTGCATATGACCTGGTTTTCACTGGCAAGGAGACAATTGATTATAACGGATCTTCTGTTGGTGGTATGATTGCCGAATTGCTGGATCTTCCTTATATAAGTCTTGCAACAAAGTTTGAACTCAACGGAACTTCGGCTACTGTAACCCGTGAGGTTGAAGGCGGTGATGAAGTAGATGAAGTTTCCTTACCCGTAGTAGTAAGCTGCCAGAAAGGAGTCGCCGAACAAAGGATCCCGAATATGAAAGGAATAATGGGTGCAAGAACAAGACCACTCAAAGTTGTTGAGCCGGCTGCCACTGAACATCTGACACAGATCGTTGGATTTGAACTTCCGCCACCAAAAGCCGGTGTGAAAATGATCCCGGCAGATAATGCTGAGGAGTTGGTAAAACTGCTTCATGACGAAGCGAAAGTGATCTGACACCAATAGAGTCCTATTCATTTATTTCATTCAAGCATTTATTATGTCTGTATTAATATTTATAGATCATGGAGATGGCCAGGTAAAAAAATCTTCATTTGAAGCCCTTTCCTATGGCTCAAAGATTGCCGAACAGCTGGGTACAACCGCTGATGGATTCATTTTAGGAACAGTGAGTGCTGATCTCCCGGAACTGGGTAAGTATGGAGTAAAGAAAATTCACCAGGTAGCTGAGGAATCATTGAATCAGCTTGATGCCCAGGTATACGCAAATGTAATCGGCCAGCTTGTAAGCGCTACCGGTGCAGACATCGTTGTATTTTCAAATAATTTCAATGGAAAGGCAGTAGCACCGCGTGTTGCGGCACGGCTGAAAGCAGGGCTCGTTTCCGGAGCAACTGCTTTGCCTGAGACGAACGATGGATTTGTAGTAAGGAAAGTAGTGTTTTCTGGTAAGGCTTTTGCAAAAATAAAAATTGAAACCCCCATCAGGGTGATAAGCCTCAATCCAAATGCATACCCCGTAAAGGAAGTTGAGGGCAAGGCTGAATTGGTCACAGCGTCAGTGACAGTTCCTTCTGCCAGGGTAAAAGTGATCAAATCGAGCGCAGCTACAGGAGAGGTTGTACTTACAGAAGCCGAAATTGTTGTGAGTGGTGGACGTGGCCTCAAAGGTCCGGAAAACTGGGGCATAGTGGAGGAACTTGCTTCCCTGTTGGGTGCTGCAACCGCATGCAGCCGACCCGTTGCCGACAGTGGCTGGAGACCTCATCACGAACATGTTGGTCAAACAGGCATAGCAATAGCACCTAATCTTTACTTTGCGATTGGTATTTCAGGAGCGATCCAGCACCTCGCCGGGGTAAACAGAAGCAAAACCATTGTAGTCATAAATAAGGATCCTGAAGCTCCGTTTTTCAAATCTGCCGACTACGGAATTGTTGGTGATGCCCTCGAAGTTGTTCCTAAAATCATCGCTGCAGTCAAAAAACTAAAAGGTAAATAAGCATCCCGCGCGCGGGAATGATTGGTTGATTGTTGTATTGGGTAAGCGCAAGTTAACCAATACTATAATCAACCATTTCTTATTAAATAATGCCTTCAGAATGAATTTTTTTCAGTTAGTTATCATCCAATTTTTTTAAATAAAATGCGTTAGTTTCGTGCTTTCGTTATGAAGAAAATAGAACTGGAAATAGTCGCGCTGTCCCATAGTATTACGCAAACACATTCCTATGCCGTGGTTTTAGGCGAAGTTAACGGGCTTCGTCGTTTACCCATTGTTATTGGCGGGTTCGAAGCCCAGGCAATAGCTGTAGCGCTGGAAAAAATGCATCCCAGCAGGCCTCTTACGCATGATTTGATGAAGAATTTTATGAATGCATTCAATATAGAATTGCAGGAAATTATTATTTGTGATCTGCAGGAAGGCATATTCTATTCAAAGCTAATCTGTGCTTCTGAACACGATACGGTTGAGATCGATTCCCGCACTTCGGATGCTTTGGCCCTGGCCGTAAGGTTCGGATGCCCGGTTTATACCTACGATAATATTCTTGAAAGCGCGGGAATTCTGATGGAAGATCCGGCAAACAAGAAAAAACAGCCTAAAGAAGCAGTAGCTTCTTCCGAAATTTCGGCAGGCCAGGAAGATCTTAAAGCCCTGTCTGCAGATGAATTGAATACCCTGCTGAACGAAGTCCTCGAACAAGAGGATTATATCCGCGCAATCGCGATCCGTGATGAAATAAACAGTCGCAAAAAGAACAGATAACTTGATCAGCTTCCCGAATTGTAAGATTAACATCGGACTGCATATAGTGGAAAAAAGAAGTGATGGTTATCATAACCTGGAAACTGTTTTTTACCCCCTCCCGCTTACGGATATATTAGAAGTTATCGCTGGTGAAGAATTACCGGGGAAGGAATCTGCCCCTACTCTTTCATTGTCCGGGCTACCCATTGCCAGGGATCAGGAAAATAATCTCTGTCTCAAAGCATGGCACATGCTAAGACAAGAGCATATACATTTACCTCCTGTATTTATACATCTGCATAAAAATATTCCCATGGGTGCCGGGCTCGGAGGTGGCTCAGCCGATGGTGCTTTTACCCTTCTATTATTAAACGAAAAGTTTGGCCTGAAGCTTACAAATGAAAAACTCGCATCCTACTCATTAAGCTTAGGATCTGATTGTCCTTTTTTCATTTACAACCAGCCAGCCTTTGCAAGCGGAAGAGGTGAAATTATGAAACCGCTCAACAGGGATCTTAGCCTGTATTCATTTCTGATAGTTAATCCCGGAATTCATATCGGAACTGCCCAGGCTTTTTCCAGGATTGTTCCCACCCCTGCCCCGGTTAATCTTGCCGAAAGCATAATGCTACCGGTAGAAAGCTGGAAGGATTTGATAAAAAACGATTTCGAAGAACCTGCTTTTTTTTATTATCCTGTTTTGAAAAAAATCAAAACCTGGTTGTATGATGCCGGCGCACTATACGCATCAATGACAGGTTCTGGTTCTTGTTTTTATGGCATTTTCCCAAAAAATAAACTACCGGTACCGGACCCTGGCACCGGATGGGATATGCATCAAATACCCTGATCTATTTAACCATAAATCAGGGATATCTGGATTCCCGGCTACCTGACTTTTTTCAGGCCACGGAATTCATAAGTATAAGATTTCAACTCCGGTCCATTAACCATGCAGGCTATGATTTTAAAATGTCCGGCGGAATTATTATATTGCAAAAAATTATAGCATCAACCTGCTGATTAACATACCTTGTTTTTTGCGACTTAACCTCGATTTACTCAATCATCGAGGACGCTAATCTTCTTGCCGGCCATAGGTCTGCTCCGGATACTGGAGCAATTCATTTCAACATAAATATTTCAAAACGGTTTCATGATTACGAAAAATTCGATTTCCGAAAAGGCAGCTCATTTTATAAACAAAGAAGAAGAATACGGAGCGCATAATTATCATCCTTTGCCAGTGGTGCTTGAGCGCGGGGAAGGTGTTTTTCTGTATGATGTTGATGGAAAGTCTTATTATGATTTCCTGAGTGGTTATTCAGCTGTTAACCAGGGACACTGTCATCCAAAAATCATAAAAGCACTGATTGACCAGGCCTCAAAGCTTACACTTACCTCCCGTGCATTCCACAGCAATCTGCTAGGTGAATTTGCCGAATACATTACTGATTTTTTCGGTTATGATAAGGTATTGCCCATGAACACAGGAGTTGAAGCAGTAGAGACCGCAATAAAATTATGCCGGCGCTGGGGTTACCAACGGAAAGGCATAACCGAAAATGCCGCGAAGATTATTGTTTGTGCCGGTAATTTTCATGGCAGAACGTCTACTGTTATTTCATTTAGCACCGATTCTTCAGCACGCACCGGATTTGGCCCTTTTATGCCGGGTTTCATAGTAATTCCTTTCAATGATTTACAAGCATTGGCTGTTGCACTTAAGGAGAAAGACGTAGCAGGTTTTTTATTTGAACCCATCCAGGGAGAATCTGGTGTGGTTGTTCCTGATGAAGGATATCTTTCAGTTGCCAAATCTTATTGTGAAGCAGCGGATGTACTTTTTATTGCTGATGAAATCCAGACAGGTCTTGCAAGAACCGGGATGATGCTTGCCTGTGATCACGAAGCAGTGAGACCGGATATACTAATTATTGGAAAGGCATTGAGCGGCGGTACCCTGCCGGTATCGGCAGTGCTGGCTGATAATGAAATCATGCTGACTATAAAGCCAGGTGAACATGGTTCTACTTATGGCGGAAATCCCCTTGCATGCAAGGTTGCGATTACAGCACTGCAAGTGCTGAAGGACGAGAATATGTCTGAAAACGCTGCTGCAATGGGTGATCTTCTAAGGGCCGGCTTAGTGGGACTGCAATCACCTTTTATTGAAACCGTACGTGGAAAAGGACTACTGAACGCTATTGTTATAAAACATAATGATCCCGAAGCGGCCTGGACGCTTTGTATGGAGATGAAAGAAAACGGACTGCTCGCGAAACCCACACACGGAGATAAAATCAGATTTGCACCTCCGCTAACAATCACCGCGGAACAAGTGTCAGAAGCAGTTGGAATTATTGAGAAAAGCCTTAGGGAGTTATGAGTGATGAGTGATGAGTGATGAGTGATGAGTTATAGTTTGTGAATCAATGAGATACTAATTTGTTTACGGATTGCAACCCCGATAGTGGTTGACTTCGCATGGCCCGGGTGATAACCTGGGGTTGGTGATGATTAATCTGACTGGTCAGAGACGGTTTTTGTGTCGGGTATCACGGCCATCACCATTATGACAAGGGAAGAACCAAGCATCACCCAAATGCCGGCTAGTTTAAT
>NZ_DATHKG010000130.1:0-30932 GCF_035489435.1 Flavitalea sp. | reverse complement strand
ATCACCGCTGATAAGCAATACATCTATTTGCTCCGTTTTGAGGGTTTGAATAAGCCAATCAAGGAATTGCTGATGTTCCCATCCCCGATCATACTCATGGAAAAGTTGACCTAAATGCCAATCGGCTGTGTGTAAAATTTTCATAGAAAAAAAATTGTCTCAGTATGGAGAATCTGAATTAAAAAGCTCAGTTGATGGAGAATATTTTTCACGGCAAGGCTTATTGGTTATGGTCCAATATACCATTAATTATAAAATAAAATCCTGTCCCAGGGAATTTGTGAATCAAAATAAATATTTTTCGGCAATCCTGCTGATCTACACTCTTCTTAGTGCAAGTCGTTTCGACTACTCATAACAGTTATGATTAATTAAGATCAACAAAAACAGATGATTATTCAACAGTTATCAATTCGTTGAACAGGCTCAACTAAAGACTTATAATGGATGCGGTTTTTAATTGATATTATGAGATCCTTCAACTGCATGTATAAAGGGTATCTAAAAAGAGGTCATCCATCCTGAAAACCAAAGTATAAATAGGGCTGTAGCTGCAACATCATTTAGTTTTAAAAAAAGAAGAATCACTGAAATGATCGTAAATCCTGGACGCTACATTCAACACGTGGATGACCGCGATCTTTACTTTTCCCTTAACCTGGCCAATATTCCAATGTCCATCAGGAAATATTCTTAATTGTTTCTGATGGGAAGAAACAATTGAACGTAGCTCCATGAAAGTTGCTGCTTTCTGCGGTTATAAAACCCTGGTGAATAACCATTATCTTTTTGCATACGGGTAAACCCATTCCTGAACCTTTATATTTCCCTTTGTCGTGAAGTCTGAAAAACAGGGAAAAGATATCTTTTGCATATTGGTTATCAAATCCGATACCGTTGTCTATAATCGATACAACCGTAAATTTAATGTTGCCCATGACATCGTTGCTGTGAAGGTTTATGCCATCAAGGCAGTAATATTTTATTAAAATGTTTGGTTTTCTATCCGGCGACCTGAATTTTATCGCGTTTACAATTAAATGCCGAAGAAGCAGTGCTATCAAGACTGGTTGACCTATTACATTGGGAAGATTATCATAATTAATAGTCGTTCCGGTTTCAGCAATCTGATCCTTCAACTCATTTTCCAATGTTTTTATAGTGTCGTTTAGGTCAACCTGTATTTCAACCGTGTTGGAATGGATCGTAGAATAGAAGATAATATCCTCAGTAAGTAATTTCAGCTTTTGAAATGACGACTGGATTCTTCTCAAATCCGCTTTACTACCATTTGAAAGATATTTACCGTCCCTGGTGATTGTGTTTTCTAAGAGAGTATAGAGATGCCGGAAAGTTTCTTTGTATTCATGTCCGGCAACATTTGCGAAGAGATTTAATTCTGAATTGCAGGACTCAAATTCCAGATTTTTAATCACAAGCATCTGGCTCAGCCGCCTGATATTTTCCTCAGATTGCTTTTGTGTATTAATATTTGTAATAAATGAAATGATTTGGGTCGCGACTCCGGAGGTATCTCTTGCGAAAACTTTACTGCTGGTTTTATACCATTGCCAATCACCTTTACGCATTTTCAGCCTGTGCTCAATTTCCAATATTTCTCCATCATGCAATTTGTTTCTTTCACTCATAAATTGTTGAACTGCTACCTGGTCATCAGGATGTATCAACAAAGCTATCCATTGGTCGTTACTCAACTGAAAAATTTGCCCGGACGTATCGCCGAGATCCATTAGCCGATTTTCATTGGCATAGATGATCTTGTTTTCCCCGATTGAATAAACGGTGATAATAGCAGGCACAGTATTCATTATATCCTCCAAAAAAATTTTGCTTTGTTCTAATTGCCGTTCTGTTTCCTTGTATCGGGTGATATTCCGTGAAACCTTGATATATTGAGTGGGACGGCCTTGTTCATTTTGTTCGAAGACACGTCCGAGGGAGGTATACCAGATCCAATTACCGTCTTTTGACAGAATGCGTCCCTCATATTCTTTCACCTCATTTTCGGATGCGGTTTCGAAACTATTCCTGAATTCAAGTACTTTCTGGCGATCATCAGGATGGTGTAAAAACAGTGTTCGGTTGAGAGTCAGATCCCTGATCTCAAAACTTGTGTATCCGAGATCTTCATAAATTATCCGATTTGAATAAATCACTTCCTGTTTTTCGATATCAACGACCTGTATGATATCAGGTGTCATACTTCCTATATGCTCGGCAAAATGTGTTTGCTGCTCGGCCTGTTTCTCTGATTGAACACGTTCGGTTACATCTTCGCGGAATATAATCATTCCGTCCTCCAGCTTTTTAGCTTTAAAGTGCAACCATTTACTAATTTCGCACTCATGAAAGTGGAAAATGCCATCCAGCGCCTCTTTTCTTTCAACTACATTTACCAATTTGTCAAACAAACCCGAGCTTATTGATTCAGGGAATTCTTCGAGGTAAAGTTTGTTTTCAAACTCAGGTTTTTCTGGAAACTCTTTCAGGTCATTACTGATGATCATTATTCTGAAATTCGTGATCAGGCCTATTTCGCTTCTAACAGGTTTTAATATCTGTATCATGTTAAAAACAAAATCAAAAAGTGCCTGTACAAAGTTTTCTTTGAATGGCATATCCAACTTCAAACTCAGAGAAGTTCTAAATTTACTGTTCATACATTTCGCATAAAAATGAAGGAAATAAATACCAATGAATAAATTAAAGATCAACTCTTGCGAACTGATGGATCAATAAGAACTCGCAATAAACCAGTGATCTTATAGTATGTAGCTGCTTCAGCAATTGGGGTGAAGTTGCCGGTAGAGTAATTCATTAGGCATTACGAATGTAAGAATCTCGCCCTTGGAGATACAAAGGTCAAAGTGCCGCGACACCGTCTTATCTCATTAGGTGCTACTCTTGTATAAATGTAGCTAATTTCTATTGGTAAGGGTTTCTTGTCGTAATCTTTTTTCGTGAAACTGATCTGACGGAAGCAGGTTGTACACGGAATTTGTCAGGTCGGGGTGCTGATCGCCAACGTATCAAACTAAATCAGGATCAATACAAAGTTTGCACCGAACGCGCATCAGTCAACTTCGCCAGCCGCCTCATTTTGTAACCATGTATGCTAAGCTTAATACGGAAACGATTTATATGGAAGCAATGCATCATAAAAGATCTGCAAAAATATTTTTAAAAAAGTCAAATTAATATTTGGTATTACCGTTGCAATAGTTTTAGCTTTGTATTACCAATAAGCAATCTCCCCAAATTGCTTTTGACACTACATCCCGCAAGAAGGCGGTCAGCATGTTTATCTTCGTTGGAGCTAAAAATTCAAATTACATCAATTAACGAAAGCCTTAAGAGTCACTGTGAAACAGCTTCAGGCAATAGCCGTATTAATCAACCGCTATTTCCTGGAAACGCGTGCTATTCTTTAGCTATCCCTACCCTCTTAAAACCAGGAAGAATTGAGGTTACAAAAGATCAAATAAAATCAAACCAAAAAAAGGGAGTGTATCTATGGCAAATATTATCAAAAAAGGCCTGGAACCTAACCGTTCCATTATCCGTAATTTTTTTGATGTCGGCAGTTTTTTTGACGACAGCTGGCTGTCGCGTTTGGAGAAGAACTATCCCGCAGTCAACATCTCCGAGAGTGAGAAGGAGTACAATTTGGAACTCATTGTTCCGGGCTTTAAAAAAGAAGATATAAAAATAAAGACAGACGATGACTTACTTACCATTAGTGCAGAAAGTAAATCCGAATCAAAAGATGATAGTAAAAAGGATTACACACGGCGTGAATACACTTACAGTGCATTTACACGCACCTTTCAATTGCCGGAGTACGTCAACGGCGAAGCGATCGAAGCGCACTATGTTGATGGTGTGTTACAGGTTAAAATCCCAAAAAACCAAACCCAGGTTAGGAATGAAAAGGAGGTCCCTATTGATTAAGAAGGAAGTTATTCCTGTCAACCTGGATTAAGGGCAACAAATTTATTAATCTAAAACGGTAAGTGCTATGAAAAATATTTTGGCAATGGTTGCGCTAATTATTTATATAGGATATCTAATATCCTGTAATGAAAATAGAAGTCCGACAATTAATAGCCCGGCGTCAGGTAGAGACACAAATACAGGTATAGCCAAGCCTCCTGAAGCGAATCTTTCTCCACAGAAGGTACAGGATCGGATTAACAAGGAAATTCATGAAGCATTGGCAGCTTCAAACGATTCAATAAAAGGGGAAGCAGTTATGGTGATTGCCGAAACACATAACGCCATTCGTCAGCTGCTGGACAGCAACTATACCGCTGCTATAAAAGCAATCGAGAGAGCCTTGGGAAAAGCGGAAGCTATTACCATAGTCAACCCTCATATGGGATTTGTGCCGGTTGGAGCAGGGGTGATTGTTCGGGACCTGATGACAGATATGGAAACGCTTAAAGAGGCCAAGGATGACATTGAAGACCTTACAGACAAGGGATATTTGCAAACCGTAAGGCAATTGGTAGATGTTATGGTCAGCGAAATCAGCATCACTACCTCCAACCTTCCTTTGGGAACTTATCCTGCGGCGCTAAAGACAGCTGTAGAATTAACCAGGGAAAACAGGGCTGCAGATGCCGCACTTTTATTGAATGCTGCCCTTAACACAATAGTAGTGATCGACAGGTCTATTCCATTGCCTTTGGTGCGTGCCGAACTAATGTTGGCAACCGCAGATTCATTAATTGCTGCAACCAATAATATCAAGGAGGAAGAGATCAATTCACTTCTTGACAATGCAGATTATCAAATTCGGTTTGCGGAAGAACTGGGATATGGCAAAAGAGATGCTGAGTTTAAAGAATTCCGTGATGATATCAAAGAATTGAAAAAGGAAGTAAAGGATAAGGGTTCCGACAGGCAAAACATGATCAGCCGTTTAAGAATGAAACTGAATGCATTTAAAAAGAGAATATCCCCTGAGACCAAAAAGTAGTCGAGTTTGCACAACGGGCTTTACTGGGCTTTCGTGGAATAAATTGGGAATGAAACAATAGTCTAAAAATCTTAAACTATACTATTATGCCTACAATTACGCCTGTTGTCGGCAGCGGTGTTCGCTACTGGTGGGTTTTTCTTCTGCGCGCTTTGTTATTTCTCATTGCCGGCTTTCTTACTTTTCGTTATCCGATTGAAAGTTATTTGACTTTAAGCATTTTGATGGGTGTTACCATGCTCTTAACTGGTATAATAGAGATGGTCTATGCACTATCAAACCGTAAAACGAATGGATGGGGCTTGCGGCTGTTCGCTGCAATTGTTGATCTTATCCTTGGCATAATCCTCGTAATGAATATCGGGCTCAGCATGGCTGTACTGCCATTCTTCGTGGGCTTGTGGTTTTTATTTCGGGGCATCACCTTGCTAAGCTTTTCGGGAATAGCAAGAGACACCGCCAGTATGGCGTGGATGATCGCCGGGGGCATATTATTGATATCGGTTGCTCTGCTTATTATGATCCAGCCCGTTATTGGAGCGTTAACCATTATCACCTGGACGGCAATTGGATTTTTCGCGGCAGGTATTTTCAACATCGTCCTCGCCTTTCAGTTAAAAGGCGCAGACAAAATTTTAATCAAAGGAGATTTAAATGAAATTCAATAAATTTTTATTTCCAGCGGCTTTATCTTTTTTTTTGGGGTTTTCCTGCTCCGGACCGGTATATGTACAAAAAGACCCATCTGTAAACCTGTCGAATTATCGTAATTACATGTGGGTTGAGGGGTTTTCTACAATCCTTTCAGGCGACGTTGGATCACCATTTATTATCCTCCGCAGTTCATGGGCTACGACACTTACCTGGTGCCCGTAAAAGAGGGTACGATCATCATTACTATGATTGATTCAAAAACAGAAAAAGTTGTGTGGGAGGGCTGGACAACCGAACGTCTCAATCATGCCAAGATCACGGATAAGGAAATAGAGAAGAGCGTAAATAATATATTCCGAAAGTTTGCTTAAAGGTACTACAGATGTTCTTTTCTTCCTCCATACTTAACGATTATTGTCCTTCTGACGGGGATACTATTATAGGGGATACTATTATAATTACGTAATAAATATTGAGCATGGAAAAAATGATTCTCTTGGTTGATGATGACGAAGATGAGTTTGAACTATTCATTGAAGCATTGCACGAAACGCATTTCACCTGCGATTGCATTTTTGCCAAAACTGCAGAGCAAGCATTAAACCTTCTTTGTTACACTGTTCCGGATACTATTTTTCTCGACTACAATATGCCTAAAATAAATGGATTGAAATGTCTTACAAAAATTAAACAAATAACCAATCTGAAAGATGTTCCAGTTATTTTATACTCCAACGCAATTACTGACGAATTAAGCAAAATTGCAATTTCTCTTGGGGCTACGTTGTGTATTAAAAAGCCTAATAAATTCAATACCCTGGTAGAAATTCTCCATCAGGTTCTAACGAATCGATGGAGAAATTAAAGTGCATTTCAGAGTCAGAAATCTTGTCCAAAAGTTTTTCTTAATAATTACTTTAATGACACATTAAAAAAAGGAGGTCAAAATGAAAACAGATCATGAAATCCTGAAAGACGTTCAGGACGAACTGAAGTGGGATCCTTATCTCAGCTCAAGTGAGATTGGCGTATCGGTAAAAGATGGAATTGTAACTCTTACAGGCGTTGTTGATTCTTACTGGAAAAAGCTTGCGGCGGAAAATGCAATTAAAAAGGTTGCAGGGGTAACAGTGGTAGTTCAAAAGATTGAGGTCAGGTTATCGGACAGCGGAAAAAGAAAGGACAGTGACATTGCCGAAGCAATTCAAAGCGCATTTAAATGGTCGGTACTGGTGCCGAAAGACAAAATAAAAATCAAGGTAGAAAATGGCTGGGTAACGTTGGAGGGAGATGTTGAATGGGAATTCCAAAAAAATGCTGCCCGGAAAGCAGTCGAAAAGCTTGAGGGTGTTGCAGGCGTCACCAACAATGTAAAAGTTACTCCTAAAGCGCTTCCAGGCGAGATCAAGCAAAAGATTAAATCTGCCTTTTTGAGAAGCGCAACTTTTGATTCGGAAAGGATCAATGTGAACGTTGATGGCAGTACCGTGAGGCTGAGTGGAAAAGTTCGTTCCTGGGCAGAAAAGAAAGAGGCGGAAAGACAATCGTGGCTTGCGCCCGGTGTAACGAGAGTGGAGAATGATATTGAAATTGATACGGAGGTCTATGCCTGATTTATTTTAGCGCAGTTTTTGTTGATCACTTAGAGCAGCACCCGGGTAGTTCCGGGTGCTTTAATGTGTATTTTTCCTGTCCAGCTTTCGTCAAAACGAAACAGGAGCTATAAAATGCCCTCTTTTTATGTATGACGCTTAACTTGGCGGAGAGACTGGAAGTCAGTAATTTAGAATCTTATGGAGATGTCATTCGAAATGCTTTTGGTTAGCAGCAGCATAGGTGCCTTTCAGAGTGCTTTTTTTGGGATTTACCTTTTCGCCGTGCGGAAAGGGCGTTCGATCGCCAACTTGCTGTTGGCTCTGCTGCTAATCGCTTTCGCGATCCGGATATTCAAATCAGTCGGATACTACTTTTCAAATGGTCATCTCATCCCGAACTTGCTCATGAATTTCGGATTTGGCACTAACCTTGCGATCTTGCCGCTGCTGTGGCTTTACCTGAATGCATTCATAAATAAAGAGTATCGATTTTCCTGGCACTATGATTTCATCCAGTTAATTCCGAGTGTAATAGTGCTGCTGCTTAGCCCGTTTCTGACCGACTATTTCTGGATGAATCAGTACGGCTATACGATTTCTCTTTTGTCAATGTTGGCCTATTTACCATTCTGTTTTATCCTGATCAAAAAACATCAGAGCCGGCTTACTAAAATCCGGCGGCTGTGGGTTATTAGTCTGACCGTGGGTGTAACCGCCGTTTGGTGTGGCTATCTTGGAAATTTCGTGTTTGGAATTGTTCCCTATATCGCTTCTCCGGTGTTGTTTTCGGTAGTGATTTGTTTCCTGAGTTTTCTTGCTTTAAGGGAAGGGTCGATTTTCAAGCTTGAAACGAAATACGAAAGTTCGACCTACACACAAGTGCAGATTGATGCTTGTTATGCGCGGTTGCAGCAACTGCTGACTCAAAGCCAGCCCTTCCGGGCTACAGGGATCACCCTTCCCAAACTTGCCGGGCAGCTAGCTGTTACGCCAAACCTTCTTTCCGAAACCATAAACAAAAAGACAGGATTCAATTTGCCGGATTTTATCAACAGCTATCGCGTGCGTGATGCTAAAGCAATGTTGGAAAATCCTGAGTATGACAATCAAAAGATCGCGACAATAGCATTTGAAACCGGGTTCAACAGCCTTTCAGTTTTTAACACAGCTTTCAAGAAATTCACATCGACGACTCCTTCAGCTTTCCGTAAGTCTCTTAACAAGCGCTAGAGATTATTTTTCACTACCTGTTTTACACTTCAGTCAGAGGTTATTACGCATTCGAAAGAGTTCGCCCTGGCAGTTAATTAGTTTTGAGCTGTTCGTTTTGCTCAAAATAAATTACGCTATGCCCAAATACACCCTTACGATAAACAAAAAACAATACATCGTCGAGGCCGATTCCGATGTTCCCCTGGTATGGATCTTAAGAGATTATGTAGGACTGAAAGGCACCAAGTTTGGTTGCGGAATCGCTTCATGTGGTGCCTGCACGATTCACTTGAACGGAAACACGGCAAGATCCTGCCAGTTGCGGATCTCCACACTGCCAGCCAATGCTCAAATCACTACAATCGAGGGAATCAGTGAAAAAGGGTATCATGTTGTGCAGCAGGCATGGCTTGAAATCCAGGTGCCTCAATGTGGCTACTGTCAATCCGGACAAATCATGTCGGCTGTTGCACTTCTGAAGCAAAAGCCAAATCCTACAGACAAAGAAATAGACAAGGCCATGGCCGGAAACCTTTGCCGCTGCGGTACTTATGACCGCATTCGAAAAGCTATTCATCTGGCGGCAGAAATAGAATCCGGAATTAAAAATGGAAGCAAGTAAAAAAACTATGACAACAGCACCAAAGAACACAAATCGCCGTGATTTCATCAAGACATCGGGCCTTGCTTTGACAGGACTACTGATTGGCCTGGACACGAAAGCCAATATCCTCAACCTCTCTGGCAGCGTAGTGGAGGACCTCAAAGAAATAAACCCGTTCATCCGGATTGGAATTGATAATGCTATCACCATCATCAACCCCAGGCCATGCATGGGACAAGGTACTATTCAAGCGGTCCCGGCGATGATCCTTGAAGAGCTTGAAGTCGATATGGAACAGGTGACAATTATTCAGAGCGACGGTCAAAGCAAATTTGGCGCGCAGACTTCGGGAAATAGCAGCTCGATTCGCCGGCTTTGGATTCCGCTTCGTAAAGCAGGCGCAGCAACAAAAGAAATGCTCATCCAGGCTGCGGCCAGCAAATGGAAAATTGTGCCAGGTCAATGTTATGCCTCCGGGGCCAGGGTCTACAGAAAGGATAATGGAGAAAGTTTTTCATATGGTGAACTGGTAGAAGACGCATCTAAACTTCCCGTCCCTCAGGACCCCGTGCTCAAGCAAAAGCATGAATTCAGGATTTTAGGGAAGCCAGCCAGGCGTTTTGACTTAGCAGATCGCCTGACAGGGAAAGCAGTCTACGGACTTGATGTTGAAGTACCCTTAATGGTCTATGCTGCCATTCTGCATAGCCCGATGATCTTTGGTAAATTGTTAACTATCGACGAGGTGGAAACAATGAAAATTCCCGGCGTCCTCAAGGTGCTGCAATGTGAACGAACAATGATATATACCACCACGGATTCTGTTGCCGTGATAGCCTCCAACTGGTGGGCGGCAAACAAAGGCCGTGCAGCGCTCAAGGTCACCTGGGACAATTCGGACCTGGAAAAAACGCTTGACAATGAGGAGTATTCATCGCGGTGTTACGCAGCAGCGAAGAAAGAAGGTATTCGTTTTGAAGAAAACAATGACTTTCCTGGTAAGTTTGCTGCGGCGCCTTTCAAGCTCGACGTTACATATGAAACTCCGTTTCTGTCTCATGTTCCGATAGAACCGGAAACGGCAACGGCGCATGTGAAGGAAGATGGTTCGATTGAACTGTGGGCACCTATTCAAGGTCCCGGTGAAGCCTTAGGAGAAATCTCCCGCTACCTCAATACGCCGGAGGATAAAATAAAAATCAATGTGACACTGATGGGTGGGTCATTCGGACGGAAAGCCTACATGGATTTTATAAAGGAAGCATGCTTTCTTTCAAACAAACTTAAAGTGCCTGTAAAAGTTATCTGGACAAGAGGCGACGATATAGGGCAAGGCCCCTACCGGCCCATGTTGATACAGCACATGCAGGGTTTCGTGGAGGGGGATAAAATTGCAGGCTTTCATCATCATATGATCGGTGAATCGATCCTGGGCCAGGTTTTCAAAGGGCTTAAGGATGACCAGGCTGATCCATGGATTGGCGAAGAGTCAAGTCCACATAATAACAAGTATATTTTTAGACAGGCGCACAAGATTAGTTGGACCAATGTTAAGACGGTGATCCCCATCATGTGGTGGCGCGCTGTGAATGCATCCAACATTGGTTGGGGCCAGGAATGTTTTATAGATGAGCTCGCACACCTGGCTGGAAAAGACCCATACCAGGCCAGGCTCGATATAATTGAGGACGAACGGTTCATCAGGGTCCTGCAAACACTTGCTGAAAAAGTAAACTACAACCAAAAACTACCTGGGGGCACGGGTCGCGGCATTGGCATCACCAGGGCATTTGGAACGATCGTCGCTTGCTGCATCACTGTGACAAAATCCGGTAACGGGGTAAAGCTCGATAGTGTTATTTCCGTTATCGATTGCGGCATGTATGTAAATTCCGATACAGTGAAGGCGCAAACCGAAGGAAATATCATTATGGGTATTACCGCGGCAATCAAGCCAGGTATTGTTTTCAAAAATGGAATCTGTGAACAAAACAACTTTAACAATTACCCCATTCTGAGGATCAATGAAACGCCTCCGATCAAAGTATATGTTATGGAGAACAGTGAGATGCCCGGGGGTGTCGGTGAAGCAGGTCTTCCCCCGGTTGCCCCGGCACTGGGCAATGCTATTTTTGCCGCTACCGGGATTCGGAAAAGAAAATTACCAATTGACATCAATAACCTGGAATCCGTTTGACCCAGTATTAGCAGGCATCGTTAAGGTTAAATTTCAACGACTTTTCATTTTAAATTATAGGATCTTCGATCTTCATATCGGTGTTCGTGCTGACAGGATATCTGATAGTTAGCCTGCCATTCTTGCAACCCTGGTTAAAATATTACATTGCATTTTTCAGAACTTGAATAACTATTCAAAATGTTTAAAAAGCTAGTACTATTTATTGCTACTCTCTTGTTATTGACCAACACATATGGTCAAAAAACGGATCAAAGCACCATAGTGAAAAACTTGGATGATCTCATTTATAAGCGGTATGCCGAAATCGCACCTGGCTGTGTGGTTCTGGTAGCAAAAAAGGGGAATACCATTTACAAAAAAGCATTCGGCACTTCAAATATCATCCAGAATTCGCCTATGCAGTCGGATATGATTTTTCGTATCGGTTCAATAACAAAACAATTTACAGCTATTGCCATCTTGCAGCTTGTTGAGCAAGGAAAAATTGCTTTGAATGACAGTATACAGAAATATGTCAAGGATTTCCCTTCCAGAGAAGTAATCACTATTGAAAACTTGTTGACGCAAACATCTGGAATTAAAAATTATTTTGAAATATCAAATCCATCCAAGACTAAAACCACCTATACCCCGGCACAAGGCGTTGATTACTTCAAAGACGAACCTTTGGTATTCTTTCCGGGTAGCAGGTTTCAGTACAGCAATTCTAATTACTATCTATTAGGCTATATAATAGAAATTGTAACGGGTAAAAGTTACGCCGCATATTTGCGAGAAAATATTCTAAGCAAATTACCTTTAATTAACACCTCATACGATGACCCCGATAAGCAAGTTGTAAATATGACCAAAGGCTATTCAAAATTTGACGGAAAAATTGAACAAGCAGAATTAGAAGAGATTTCAACTATATATTCAGCAGGAGGGCTACTTTCAAACGCAGAAGACTTGTTAAAATGGAATCAATACTTATACGCCGGCAAATTAATATCAAAACAATTACTAACGCGAGCGATTTCACCATTCCAACTTTCAGATGGAAGCTTCTCTTCATATGGATACGGATTGTATATAAAAGGAATTGAAGGTATTAAGACTATTGAACATAGCGGTTCAACAGATGGTTTTCAGTCTGACCTGATTTATTTGCCAGACGAAGATATTACTGTAATCACCTTGTTTAACTGTTATGAAGCTGATATGGACTGGCAGATTTTATCGAATGACATTGTGAAGGTTACACTTGGAAAATCGGTAGAGAGTCTATTTGTTTTGAATAAGGACTCGTTAAGGAATTACATAGGCGTCTATGAATTCAACCCTAAAACAAAACTCGAAGTTACTCTCGAGAATGATCAATTATTTATAAAGTGTACAAATCCAGCGGTAAGACTTCCGAAGGTTCGTTTGATACCTGAATCTGAATACAAGTTTGGAATTAGAGAAGTTGCGGAGTTAAAATTTGAATTTATAATGAAAAACAACGGCAAGGCAATAAAAATAGTTACCTATAATAGCCGGGGTAAAGATGCAGAATGGGAAATTGAGAGCCCGTAAGGAATGAACATGAAAAGTATTACTGGCGACCGTAACATGTTGACCAAAACCGCAAGCAGTGCCCTCACCGATCCAAATATCTTCTTCCATTAAACTTCTCAATGATGAATTGATGTCGATTTGGTCAGTAATCAATCATCCTTCTTTTAGTTATATACCAAAACTCCCAGAGGAAGATTACCGGCCCGGCGCAAATTATTGCTTGTGAAATCTCATATACCAGTTCCATTCCCAGGTTTTTCCGTCGTCAGCTGAAAAGGCCTGACTCCAGATAGGTTTTTCAGGATTGGTCACATCCCATTTAAATTGGACAAGTATATCAATCCCACCGAAAACATCGCGTGCGAAAAAATTACCATAACCGTTTTTGAAGGATCCGCTTACCGGCTTTTCTAACGTTCCGGAATTTGTATCTGACCAATATATATTCCAAAGTTTTGTTTGTGGATTAAATAATCTCAGCGACATGCCCTCAAAGGGCACTCCGTTAAACTCCGCGATAAAATCGTCGATATTGCCTAACCCATGCAATAATTTACGCATCGTCCCGGTGGCCTGAAATTCCAGCCATTCGTTTGACCCGGTTAGCCTGGATTTAAGTTTCTCATTGTATATTACCCATGAGCCCAATAGAAAATCAAAGTCATCTTTTGAAGAAGTTTCTGATGGCTTGAGTTGAATTGCACTTGAATTGGAAATTGTCATATTATGGGTTTTTAAACGGCTCGTTGATCATTCTTCTTGAAAGATATTTCTCTTCCATGACATTGCAAAGTCCCACGATAATTCATCTTTTTGCATAACAATATATTGATGGCCACCCTTATTGCTTCACAAATCTAATTTAGGTTCATCTGTGATGATCGAGGCAATATTTGGTGGAAGGCTTTGAAACCAATTCTTAAGAGCCAGATCTTTTTCCTTTTTATCAACATTAGCTCTCATCATTTGAAACATTGGAGGATGAGGATGTTGCGTTAAATTGATATGCTGAGCTCTTTGTTGGTCAAATTTAACATGTGTTTCAACTTCATTCTTCTTGCCAGGCAATATCAATGTATTTTCATCTTTCCACTTTCCAGTTTGGAAAAACATGGAATAGTAATAAAGATCTGTGATCCCCTGGTAAACTTCAATCTTATGGATTTCTACACCGTCGCGTTCTGCGGAAACATAATAAATAAACCTATCCATTAAAGGATTTACAACATTAAATGCGATTAACTTTCTATCCCTGGAGTTAGGAAATTTTTTTAGCTTGAAATGAAATAAAAAATCCTGTTGCAGAATCTTATTTTTTATTTCATCCAACTTTTTCTTATCAAGCTTTTTATCATGATCTGCAATTCTGTATAGTGCAGTTTGAATTACATCTAGCCTGATCAGATTCCTTTTGCCAGCCATCACCTTGCAGCTGTGTGTTAATGTGGCCGCTAAACGGAGGCCTGGCGATGTTATCAATGGTCCATCTGTGGTGTTCTATAAATCTTTTTTCGAACAGAAATCAAGATCCAAACCGTTATCATTACTGAAAAAGACGCGAGAATTATCAATACAAACCAATGATTCATTGAATTTTTCATGTTTTCTTCAGAAAAGTTGTACAATAGAAGTGCTATCAGATTATTGAAAATATGGACTGCAATTGGATACCAAATATTTTTTGACCAAAAAAAAATGTAGCCTAACAACGCACCTGAAATTAGTCTTGGAAAAAAGCCGTAGAATTGAAAATGGAATAAGCTGAACAAACCGGAAGCAAACAGGATTGCATAGTGTTCGTTTTTCAGTACATTCTGAAGCTGGATCTGAAGGAAACCACGAAAGAAAACCTCTTCACAAATTCCTGGGACGATTGCCATCACAACTATCACTGCAATTAAATCTGTTGGGGTTCTAAGAGCGAGCAATGCACTGGTCATTTCCTTACTTCTTGCGTCACTTGCCTTAATGTTTCGTTCAAATTCTGACAGCCAGACAGGAAGCTCAATACTATAGTTAAGTTTTATTACAAAACTTATAAATGGAGCGATGGCAATTATTGATAATATGGATAATAGAAAAGCGAATACATCGATTCGATTTTTAGGGTATAACTCTGTTATCGATGCTTTGTTGACCATTGAAAGGTAAGCCATCGGAATGAGTATAAAGCTAAATAACGAATTGAAAAAGGCGAGAACCAGGAGCTGTGAATTATCAGCGGTACCAGGGTTTCCCAAAATGTCAAGCATTTCTACAGAGCTGATGCCATAAATTAATTTCGTTAACATCATCGCCGACAGCTGGCCGAGCGGTATACAAAGGAACAGGAAAGCGAATGTATAAGACGTTCTCAATTTATTATGCGATACAAGTTTAGTTATACTTTTCAATTTTGTCTATTATGGCCAAATATATAAGTCAACCCGCATGATAATTAAATTATCGTTAAGTTTAATACTAAATTGCTTCGCAGCAATTGGTTGTATCAAAGGTTACAACAATAGCATAAAACCAATTATATGGATCTGCCTATCAAATCAAAGAAATTTTGGGTCGATGAAGCAGTTAAAGCTAAATAGAGCACTCATTATCATTTTTACCATGCAGATAATTCAATCTTGTCAGCAAAAGAATGAAGAAATTCCAGCGCGAAGCTTTCCTCTTATAATTTCGGAAGCCAGATTTCAACCTATCTCTCTCGATAGTGTAAATGATCTTATGGTGGTTCCTGTAAACAAAGACAAAGTTAGAAGATTTCGTGCGGAGAAGGCAGTCAATATTCAGATAGCAAATAATATGATTTGGCCTTCTTCTTCTAAAATCACCCCCGCTAAACAACCTAACATCTGTACACCAGGGACAGAAGGCTTTTTAAAACCACAAAATATTCGCGTTTTTGAAAAACCCATTCCTTCTGGAATGCCAGACCCTTTTACACCAAAAGAGATGGATACGAAGACTCCGAATCCTTTTACTTTTGCTTCGTGGGGTAAATTACACGGTTTAAAAAGTGAGACAGTCACAGATCTGTTGCAGGATAAACTTGACAATATCTGGATCTGCACTTCACGAGGTGTAACAAGATATGACGGCAAATCTTTTTCGAATTTCACTACAGAGCAAGGCCTGGTTTATAACGACGTGAGGAGTGTGTTCCAGGACAGCAAAGGAAATATATGGTTTGGAACCAACGGCGGAGGTGTATCAAAGTACGATGGCTACTCGTTTACAAATTTTACGGTAAGTGATGGACTGGTTAGTAATTATGTTGTTAGTGGAATGGTAGAGGATTCCCTTGGCAATATATGGATGGCGACTTGGGGAGGTCTTTCAAAATATGATGGCCATTCATTTATCAACTATACTCACCGGAACGGTCTGGTGCATCCAACTGTTGAAACTATCCTTAAAGATAAAGCTGGAAATATCTGGTTGGGAACTAAGGGTGGTCTTTCAAAATTTAATGGAATTTCTTTTACCAATTATACCCGGGCAGAAGGATTGAGTTCGAATGCGGTAATATCATTGTTGGAAGATAAAAAAGGACAAATATGGCTGGGTACACCCGATGGTGGCATTTCAATATTTAATGGAAATTCCTTTGAACATTTGACATTGAAAGAAGGTCTGATAAATGATCAGGTTAACAGTTTAATTGAGGATAAAGAAGGTAACATCTGGATAGGAACAGGAGATGGACTTATAAAATATAACGGAAAATGGTTTTTAAATTTTACAGAAAAAGAGGGACTAACCAACGACAACATTTTCTGTTTGCTGGAAGACAATTCAGGTAAAGTTTGGGTTGGCACCGGCAGTGGAGGCGTCTTAAAGTATAACTCACATTCATTCACACATCTAACGCAGAGTGAAGGCCTGAAGAAAAACTATGTGTTCAGTTTATTTGAAGATAAAAAAGGTGACCTATGGGCAGGTACCTGGCGAGGTGGGATTTCAATTTACGATGGAACTAAACTGAAAGTTATAACAGGGGATCAGAAATTATTTCAAAATGAAGTGAAAAGCATTTGCCAGGACAAAGATGGTAATTTTTGGTTTGCCGTTTACAAAGGAGTCGCGAAATATGATGGCGAATCATTCAGTTATTTTACTGAAGATGAGGGATTAGTTCATGAAGATGTTAATTATATCATGGAAGATAGCCTCGGGGCTCTTTGGTTTGGCACGGATGATGGTGTTTCAAAATATACAGGAAATTCCTTCACGAATTTATTTCACCATGGTAAGGAGGCAAAAAAAATATATGCCGTCACTCAGGATCAAAAAGGTAACATTTGGTTTTGCACTTCGGCAGGCATTCTCAGGTATGATGGATATCGTTTTGATCAACTTACCAGTACCGATAATTCGTTACAGGCATCTTTCAATTGCATGTATGAGGATCCATCTGGTATATTATGGTTTGGATGCGACAAAGGGCTGGTAAAATACGACGGCCATAATCTTACGCGTTTGACTGAAGAAGAAGGTTTAGTTAATAACGTAGTGATGAGCATTACGCAGGACGATCTCGGTAATTTATGGCTTGGCACTAATAATGGGCTAAGCAAATTGTCACCAGATAAATCAGCATTCCTTTCGGGTCGAGTGAAATCAGGACAAATCAGGGAAGATGATATTTTTTTCAGTAATTACACATATTCAGATGGATTTCTCGGAGTTGGAGCTAATATAAATGCAATGATAAAAGCAAGTACAGGAACAATATATGTCGGCACCAACAATGGAATTACATATTTCGATCCTGCACAAGATGAGCCAAAATCTAATCCCTTTAATATTCAGATCACTGCGATAAGAATCTCCAATCAAACGATAGACTGGTCTGGATTGAAACAGAAGCCCGACTCATCATTTCTATTAAATAATGCAGTAATTTTTCAAAACTTCAGTTTTGATACCTTAAGCCGGTGGTACGGCGTACCAAATAATTTGAATCTTGATTATGAAAATAACAGTCTCAGTTTTGATTTCGTAGCGATTACAACAGACCAGCCACAAAATATAAAGTATCAGTTTCAATTAGTGGGGCTTGATAAAACTAAAAGTGTTTTAACCACTTATTCAACTGCATCGTATGGCAATCTTTCGCCCGGTAAATATACCTTCAAAGTAAGGGCCATGAATTATCGTGGTGATTGGAGCAATGAATATTCGTATGTGTTTACGATCCGCCCCCCCTGGTGGCAAACCTTTTGGTTTCGGACCTTCGCCCTTATTGCTTTTGCCGTAGCTGTATATTTTGTTAGCAGGTCAGTAAGCCGGTATCAGTTACGAAAAAAGCAACGATTACTAGAGAATGAACTTCTATTGCAAAATGAGCGCCAACGAATTTCATCTGATCTGCATGATGAAATTGGTTCAACGCTTAGCAGCATTTCTATATATACGGGCCTGGCAAAAAAAGAAACGAATAAAGACCTATATCTTGATTCGATTAGTACCAATGTAAATGAGGTGGTGGGCAAATTAGATGATCTGGTTTGGCGGATAAATCCGAAATACGATACTATTGGCAGTGTCATTTACAGAATTATGGCCTATGCTGAACCCCTTGCCAATTCAAAAAAAATATTTTTCTCGGTCCAGGAAGATGCGGATAGTAAAACTCAAAAGTTTTCTGCCGATACGAAACATCACTTGTATATGATTCTAAAAGAGCTGGTGAACAATGCTGTAAAACATTCCGGCTGTGATAGCATCAAAATAAGTTTTTTCCGGCAATCCGGATATTTGCAAATTTCCGTCGCAGACAATGGAAAAGGGTTTGATCCGGCAACCAGTAATATGCAACGAAACGGTCTAGAAAATATTAAGCATAGAATTCATTCAGTAAATGGATCTTTAACCATCAATTCAGGTAATGATGGCGGTGTAAATATTTCTATTCGCATTCCTCTTGTCTAACATAAAACTGGTATTTTTTTTGAATATTGGAACCCTTACTTTTATTAGCATGATACGAGTTGCAGTTGTTGAAGATAATCTCTCTTACTTAAAGGCACTGCAGGCACTGATTGGTTCAAGGCCCGACTTGCTTTTAGTTTATACAGTTCAAAGTTTGCTGAATATAGATGGATTATTGAATACCTCTCCTGATGTAGTTATTCTTGATATAGACCTCCCCGGGATAACCGGTATTGAAGGGGCAGCTTTAGTAAGGCAAAGAATACCAGGCGCCGGAATCCTTATGCTGACTGTTTTTGAGGATGAAGAAAAAATATTCGGATCTGTAAAAGCAGGCGCCGACGGGTATTTACTCAAGAAAGATTCTCCTGAAAAAATTGTCGAGGCTATTACTGCCATCTACAATGGGGAAAGCATAATAAATGGAAAGATTGCCAGAAAAATGCTTGATTACTTTAACAGAAAAGAGACCGATCGTCAGCAGAAATTAGAACAATACAATCTTACTAAACGAGAAAAGGAAATACTGGAACTACTTATCGCAGGTAAATCTTATAAGCAGATTGCCGATACATGTTTTATAAGCATGCAAACCTTATTTACCCATACACGAAACACTTACAACAAGCTCAACATACACTCTCGTGCTGAGATAGCTGCCAAATTTCATTAAACGTCTTCTATTATAAATCTGGTAGTACGATTTAAAAATCATAGAAAATTGCGATTGTGAGGCTAATCCGCGTTTGGTATTTTTACAACGCATTCTCAAAGCGATTTATTCTATGGAAGAATTTGATACTGGAAACATCTGATATATCTAATACTGAACCCTTACCATTTCACTCCGGCGTAGTATTGAATTTATCACAAATTATGGAGTCGGTCCTGCTGTTTACAACATACGCTTTGAAGATTTTCCTTTGGTTTGAATGGATAAATCTTCAGAACAACCAATCGAAATGATGCGGTTCCAACTAAAATGATGTAAGGTCCGGATACAAAGCTCGACTATGAGGATATTATGCCGGAGTGGTAGATATCTTTATGCTAATGGGCCTTTGAATGCAAGATTAACTGTGGAGGTCATTGAATTCGACACTAAGAGAGAATGGCCAGGTTTATTAAATGGACTGTATACAATTTATATCCCAAACGGAAACCACACTCAAACTAAATAAACTGTACCTGACAGGTCATGGTTAACATAAATCAGTTCGAAGCCTTAGACTCTAACTCTTTAAAAAATAAGTCATGAATAAAATACCTCTGAAATCATTAACCAGTGTTCTGTTTTTTTTTACTACATTTTGTGGGGCCTGCACCAAGGAAGGGCCCATCGGTCCGCAGGGACCAATAGGTGCTCAGGGACCACAGGGTTTGCCTGGACCTGCAGGTCCTCCGGGAAGTGTTAACGCACAAGCTTTACTATTTTCACCTGGTGCGAATAATTGGTCATTCAATTCAGGTGCCTGGTCACTCACTCTAACAGTTCCACTCATTAACATTGATATAATAAACAAAGGAACTGTATCGGTAACCTGGATGCAGAGTAACCTGAGTACGGAAATGCCATTTTTTGTAAGTGGTGTTAATTACATGTACTATGTTTTGCCGGGACAGGTAGGTATTCAGGTCGCTTCTTCTACGAATCCTTCTCTCATAGCTCCTGTAACCTTGAAAGTCATTATCATTCCATAATGTTATTTATCCAACCACTAGAGTTCGTTTCAAATTGCATATTCAGGCGAAAGGTGTTAAGAAAAATGTTTATATACTTAAAAAGATTTCGCCGATGATAATTTTTAAACTACAAATATGAAAAAGTTAATGATTTCCTTAATCGCTTTTGCAATACTATGTTCAACGAACTCATGTGGTAGTGACGAGGACCGTATCGGTTGTATGGATCGAAGTGCTACAAATTACGATTTAGATGCAGATCTAGCATGTAATTCCTGCTGTGTCTTCCCACCCAAAAAGGGTGGTGTACTTTTCTATATTAGTGATGCGAGCGTTATTCCTCGATGCGGAAACGTTGTTATTACACTGAGCACAGGACAACAAACCATTATTTCGGAATATTATCCTGTGAGCCCGCCTGCGACATGTGTAAATCAAGTCGGCGGATATATTTTGCTCGAAGTTGGAACTTACCAATATACAATTACGAGCGCACGATGTGCTCCTGCAAACGGCACCTTGACTGTTGTGGAAGGATGCAACAAAATAAGGATTTAGAATGGGGTCAGCTCTCTTTTTACTCAGTTTTCTTACTAGGCTCGGTCGCAAAACCGAATAATTGCAACGATGCCTCATTTTAAATATTATAGGATTGTTGATCTTCATATCGTTGTTCGTGCAGGCGGGATATCTGATAGGTAGCCTGCCATTCTTACAACCCTGGTTAAAATATATCATTACTTTCTTTGTCCTCGCAGTGACAGTTTCCCTGGTGGCGAAGATCATAAAGACGATCAGGAAGCCTACTGGTATGAAAGCCGATGAATAAACTCAGATGAAATACTGGCTGGACATCCAATAATTATTATCAGGGTACACTTGTGCTATGCTTTGGTAATATCACAAGATCGAAGGAGAAGGTATTTTCTTACATTTAAGCATATGAGTCATCTGCCTTTACTGATATTGGTATTTCACTTGTTATTCTTTTCTTTTATACCTGAAATAGTTCGAACGCCATCAGTAGTTTCTGACTGCTCAACAGAAATTTCCCCGAAGGCATCTTTTCTTATAATTCCTTTTTCAAATATTGAGATGTCGCCGAACGATTCCAGTTCGATCAATTTATGCGAAGCTTCAACTGCTTTTGCTTCGCTGTGGAAATTCATACCACGGAGGTTTGTCATTTTTAAAATATTTTTTTAAATGCCTACTCTATAAAGTTTTCGGCTACCCTTATTCCTAAATATGGAAGTAGCACAAAATTATTTTTTACTATTGCGTGGGACAATGGAAGGATGGTAGGAAATAATGTACATTCTACTTTAAATGAAAAGCCCCACCTAAAGACGCAAAGTAAAAATCGACGCAAAAATTTTTTGTGTCAATTCTATAACCCCTTACAGGTGGATCTAAAAAGGTAAAAAATATATTATTTCTCGTTGTTTGTCCATTGAGTTAGAACGTCAGTAGGCATATTTTGAACGGCCCGCAGTCGGGTAACCATTGCATTCACCATTATAATGATCAGTATGAAACGCTACAACCCTATTAAACCTGGAGATCTTTCCGAAGATTTTAGACTGCGAACTGGATAAAGCGATGGAGATTTTCTGTGAACAAAGAATCAATTTATGCCCTAATGTTTTACCTATGTTGTACCTGGCAAAAAAAAGCTTTGCAAGTAAATAACCTGCAAAGCGTTATATCAATTTTCTGTGGTCCCGCGGGGATTTCAGGGATTCGAACGGGAGACTCGTCCCCATTGAGTTACAGAAGAATACAAAAATCGAAAGACATACTAGCACATACCTGTAGAGTAATAACTCCACAGGTATAATTCTAATTAGTTCGGATGGCAGTCCTGGAAAGAATGAAAGAAATTAATGCGTTGTTCTTTTTTCGTCACTTACGTGTTCCAAAATATCACCTGGTTGGCAATCTAAGGCTTTACAAATAGCTTCTAATGTGCTAAATCGGATTGCCTTTGCTTTTCCAGTCTTTAAGATAGAAAGATTAGATAATGTCAATTCAACTCTTTCAGAAAGTTCATTCAGAGAAATTTTTCGTTTTGCCATCATCACATCTAAATTTACAATGATTGGCATAGCTTAAACAGTTAAATCGTTTTCGTTTTGGATTTCAACTCCCTTTTTAAAAATAGTCGCAATAACATAGATTACAGCTGACATCAATATAAATGCTTGACTGTCTGCCCAAAATCCGCTTAGGTTGTCAATATCAAAACCATGATGTTGCAGGCTTTTGGCTGTTTGTCTGGCTATATAACTTAATATTCCAATGGAAAAAGTGTAATAACTAATTTGGGTTATTCGTTCTGAAACAAAACTGTTGAATGGTTTTGATAAATTTAAGGTGCTTAATAGCCTGATGACCATATAAAACAAGTGTGCTTTCAGAAGCGAGATGAACAAGATAAAACTATAGATGCCGAAAAATACCCATTTGCTACTATTATACAATGCACTTAAGTCCAGCTTTTGATACAGGTTTTTGACAAATTCAGGTTTGTAGATACTAAAAAAAAAGTTGACTATCAAGGCACCAGCTTCTATGCACAAGCCAACAAAGATGAGCCACGAAACAATTTGTAAGCCTATAAATACGTAGTTGTTTCTTTTTGACATAATTCTTAAAAGTTTAAATTGTGACGTAAAATAATAAATAATTATTGATAAACAATAAATATATATTCTTATCCGAAACTTATTTTTCACAATAAGCCAGTGAAAACCAAATTCTTTTGCATATTCATATATAACACCGGCTTCAATAGCATCTTCATCCGTTAGTGACGATAAGCTTCCCAGTCGCAGGAACGAGTGGCAAGTTATTTCTGAATGTATCAAGCACATTTTCATCCCACCCGAAAAATATCAGCCACAAACGAAACATTATATCGTATCGGCTCAGTTAGTAAAACATTCATCGCATCAGGTGTATTCTTCAAAAACTATTTCCGGCATTCCACTAAATGCTAAGTATCCCAACCTTGTATAGCCAGTTTTCTAATCATCTCTTTTTGCTTCTCTGATTGAACGGCTTGTTTCAATCCAAAGCAATAATTCGTCTTCGGTTTTGGCAATTGCCAACACAGTCTCAGATTCCAATCCCTTTCATAGTATGAATAAAAAATGGTGGGTCATTATGTACAAGGTGCCTAAAGCGGTCGGACAGCCAAACTAAACGAATAGCCTGTTTTAGCTATTGCACATATTTTCACTCCAGTATATTTTTACATCATCAAATCAAGAAAATCGGTACAGCAATAAAACCGATCCGTACTTCATCCGCTAACAATCCCACCTTTTGCTTTACACCTTTTCTACCTGTATGTAAGTATTAAAAAAACTGACTGAAGGCGCTTGCCCGAAGAACAGGACAAGTATGCCTTTGAAAACAGCAAAGACTAAAAAATATTAAAACAATTAAAAACAAATTTTATGTCACTTTCACAATCTTACTTAGTACAACCAGGCTACTACGACATGGTAGCGTCTGTAACCCAGAAAGCGTTAAACAATGCAATCGAAACCTACTATGACGATACCCACACTTTCTCGGCGGTAAGCTTTTATTTTATTAATAACGGCGGCACACCGCTGCAGGTCGCCCTCTCTGGTATAAAGGATGTTACAACAGGTGTCAGTATAGATGTAGATCCTCTTTCCGGGACGGCTAAGTTGCCATTAACCCAGGCACAGATCAATACTATAAAGTCAAGCAATCTGTGGTTCGCCTTTAATATGTATATAGGCAATCCTGCCGGTTATTCCGCGGCAAAATATCTTACCATCAACCCCGGAATTAATGCGGTAGACTACTATCTTTTGTGCAGAACATTGCATGTTGCTTTCTGGAATCCGGACAAAAGCACCTGGACAGATATTCTGCAAACCGCAAAAGAAGAATTCAACATCAATGCTACGGTTAACCTGCAAACGGTAATTAGCAGTAATAACATTACAGAAATAGTGCAAAACGGTATCGACTATATCATGAGTACCTACAACCTCAGCAGTACAGACCTGAATATACAGCAATTGCTTTTTGATGCTGACAGCGCGGTAGTATCGCCCTCTGGTACCCTCACAGGGCTTGACAGCAGTTGTTCGGTATTTATACCGCTGATGCAGCAATTCGCCAAATCCTATTTCAGCACCTACCTGGCGCAGGCGCCTGCATTGGATTATGCCGTTACACAAACTAATACCAGTTCACTATTGCCAACAAGTATGAGCCTTTTTGCAGGCGCATTTGTTGACAGTAAAGGCAATGCAATAACCAACCCTACAGAAGACCAGCAGGACCTGGCAACCCTGAATTATCTTTTCTCTACCGGTGGGGAAGCCTTAAATGCAGGCAAACAGTTTAACTGGAATTTTTTGGATGACAACGGCACCAGTCACAACCCGGATTTAGACACCAATGCCGATGTAAACAAATATGATGGCGCTATAGCTATAAAAAGAGATGCATTTGCAAAATATTTAGATAGCCAGTTACAAAGCTATGTACTTGGCAACTGCTGGACACCGGTCATAAGCGTTGGCGCCGACCCCGTATTGCAATACGAGTATGATGTTGATATAAAATGTGATACATATGCCAGTTTTTATGGCTTGCAGCAATTTGATGAAACCCAGGTTATGATGGGTTCTCCCGATACGCTGGTGCTATATTTACATACCGCGACAGACAGTGCAACCGGTTGGTCAGCCGATGATACCATGAAGGTAACCACCCATTTCCAACTAATGGTTGATGTAGATACAACAAAACAAACGCTCACGGTAACCCAAAACCTTTGGATTTCGGTGGCGGCTACAGGCAATCCTAAGGTGGAAGATCATACACCTTATAACGGCAGTCCCGTATATAAAACTTTTACAGATACCTTTTCTTTCGTTGTGGATCAGGGAGGAAATATGTGCCTGACAAATACAAATTCACAAGTTCAGGATACTTCAGATAAGCCCGCTAATATACCTCAGTATGTATCAGACGCTTTAAGCAGGTGGGTAGCCTGGATCGATGCCGCCGACTTCAAACAACTTCCTGTCATCATGCCAATACAGTTTGTATTTCCTGGTGGTAATGCCTTCACATTTAAAGATGCTCAATTTTCTGACACTTCCGACCTGGTATGCCACATTAAATACCTCGCTGAATCTTAAACAATCACTTTTTTATTTAAATAAACTTATTTAATCAAGGAAGCATGTGGATACATGCTTCCTCTAAAAAAATTTATCATGAAAATCATAAATGAAACCGAGTTGATGGCCAACCAAAAGGCATCCACCGTAATAGTTCCCGATAAACAGTTCGAAGCCCTGCAAACCATAGAAGGCAAGGCACTGGTGTTTTCCATCGGTACCGACGGTATTTTATACTGCACCCGCGAAGTACCCGGCGATACACATGGCTGGGTAAGGGTTGATTTAAGTTCGGCACTTTCCGCCACCTGTTACGGAGGGGCCGCTATTACGGCCGAAACCTTTGATATTGCCCAGGATATGACGATCAATACCAATTCAGTTGATATTGCATTGGTAGTAAGTTGCAACGGCACATATTACCTGCACCTTGTTACAGGCTTTACCAATACGTTTGATAACTGGAACAGCGGCGCACCGGTATTTACGGCCGACAGCCAGTTTAAATTTGACTATCCTGGCGACAATATCAGTACTTACCAGGCAATGCCGATCAATGATATACAGATCGTGGATAGCAATGATGGTAATGCTATGCAGTATATTATTGTAGACCTGGTAAGCAATGCTACCACGCAAACCATTTCCAGGTTTTATGTGGATACAACAAAGCAAAGAGGTTATGCCTGGTTGCCACATGATCTGTCCAGCGATCTGCAGGCAGGCAAGATCACCACTTTCGTGGGTTGTGGTCCCAATGACGGCCCCGATAGTTACCCCGGCGCCGGTGATAGCGCTGGTAATAATATAGGCGGCGCCTATGTATTAGGCTCAGTGGCGGGTAAACCTCAATTACAATACACGCCTGCTTATAATTTTAACCACCCGGAAGAAACGCCAGACCCGACTGTTTTTAATTTTCCAGCGGGCACCAATGCGGCTTACATGGCAATGGATGTATCCTCTTCTGCTGCCGATGCGCCTTATACAGATTTCTTTTTTGCAAGCAATGGCCAGTTGTATTTTCTTGCCTGTGCGGATCAGAATGATTCGGGCACCAGCAAACCAACGCCGGTTAGCATTTACACACACGACCTGTTTCAAAACATACAAAGCCTGCATGTAAAAAACTGGAATGATAATATTGTTATCTGGGGTCAAAGTCTTGACCCGGCTGATATGCAAACCGCCCGCTTATTTATTATGGAAGGTGTGGCCGGGCAGGAAACCAATGCCGCTGCCTGGAGTTGTCCGATACCATTATTGTTTAATGTAGTAAACTCATCTGCCTATGTAAACAACAAGCACAGTTCAGACAGCTTGATTGATCCTACCAATGGTAATGCGTATGGCAGTTGCAGTGTATTGTATGCTGAGCAGGTGGCAAAAAATGATGACGGTAATTATACTTCCGTTTTAACCCAGTTGTTCCAGGATCCGGTTACCTCCGCATGGCAGGAACGCAGCCTGTTAACAGCACCTGATACCGAACATATACTAACGGAAATCTATGATACTACCACTTATTCCACCCATATAGAAATTACCGATGATTACAACGTAGTACATCCTAATGTGCCAGTTGCATTATGGGCTTCCAGTCCCTGCAGTGTGTATATTAATGACGCGAAAAATACGGATGCCTATTTTACATTGGATACCCAAAAGCCCTGGCTGCTTCAAACAGATATTACAGGTAACGTTACCATCATGCAGCCAGTGGATACGATAGGCGGCATTTCATATTACGTTGCTATACAGGATCCGGTTACCAAACAGATTTACACCGAAGCCATTAACCCGATGACTAATACCGTTTCAAGAATTAACAGCAAGGTTCCTGATGGCAGTACCGATTACATAGCCAGTGCAAAGGTTACCAATGAGGACGGTAGTCAATCGCAACTTATAACCGGCAGTTTCGACTCCAAAACAACCACTAACACATCAAACAACATCAATACCATCTGCCAGCAGAATGAGCATATGAATGCAGATGGATTGGTAACAGGCCAGTCATGGCCGGACGCAACAACCGTGGCAACCGCCTTCTCAACCGTTCAATCCGTGGCCGCCCAGCCTGCCGTAGTAGCTGCAGTAAACCCTGTTGCAACGGCAAGGGTGAAGCGTATCGGGCTCCCGGCGGCAAAGAACAGGGTGAAGAATTTTGCCAGGGCAGACCGGCAATTTAAAGATCTGCGCTTCGATCGTACAACAGATAAAATATGGGGCTGGACCTATGGTAAAAATGCGGCGCACTATGAAGGCATTGATGCTATAAAGGAAATGGGCGTAATGCTTAATTCGGATGGCAGCCTTTCACTTACGCCCGCAAGTACCATGCTGGGAAGCGGTTTGCACTTTGAAGCCAACATAGGGCATATCGTCAAATGGATGAAAAGCGAAGGAAATAAACTTGAGAAAGCCGTAGTAACCTTTGCCAATGGAGTGGTGGATTGTGTGCTTACTATAGCAGGTGATTTCTATCATTTTATAGCAAAGTGCGCCAACGATATTGTTAACCTGGTGCATACAGTACTGAATGCCATTGAAGCTGCTTTTGCCGATATCATAAAATGGATAGGATTCATTTTTGAATACAAGGATATTTTAAATACGCACAATGTTATCAAAAACATTATGCAGCAATATCTGGCTTATTGCGTCACAAACCTCGGATCGTTAAAGGGTAATATACAAAGTGTTTTTACAACCCTGGAAGATGACCTTAATAAACTGGTAGGTTTACCTCCAATAACTGATACGCCGCAGAGCACTTCTGCAAACAACCCGGCGCCTTCATCAACCAAAACACCACAGGCAAACTGGGGCACGCATAAATTAAAAAGCAATGGCGGCAATGCCAGTGCCGGCACCTGGACGCCGCCCGACACAGGCGATGATCCTACAAATGGACTTTTAAGCGTTGTGAATGACACTATCCAGGGTGAAAAAGATGCCATGAATAATTTACAGACCCAGATCAAATCTGTAATAGATAACTTTCAAACGCTTACCGTATCCCAGATTGTTGAACAGATACTGGTAATTATTACAGATTTTCTCCTGAACCAGACGGAGATCATTCTTACAGATGTGGCAGATGTGCTTGTATCACTTGCAACCACGGTAGTGGATACCTTCAATGCGCCAATAGATATACCGGTGATATCATGGTTGTATAAAAAAATAAGCGGTGGAAATGATTTTTCAATTGTTGACCTTATGTGCCTTGTAGTTGCCATACCTGCCACTATCGTGTACAAAGTAATAGAAAATGAATCGCCTTTTCCGGATAGCGATGCTACTACAGCACAGCTTATTAGTGCGCCTGATTTTGAAACCATTGTAACTATTCTTACAACACCAATAGTAACAGCTGTTGGCGACCATAGCGGCGGAACTGATAGCGGACATACCAATACCAGGATGGATACAGCAGTGAAAGTAGGAAATATATTGGGTGGGGTCGGATCTGTAGCGGTAGATGTATGTGTAATTCTAAAATCGGGAGCAGCTGATGGATTAAAAGATAACAAATGGATCAACCTGGCAAATTCAACAAGTTACCTGGCTTATGTTTTTCCTGATATTCTTTCCCTCATACCTACATTTGATAAACCAGGTGAAAATTGGACCGTTTACTTTAACAATATGTGCACGTATTATGCCGTGGTAAAAGCCGGTATTGACGGGGTTGGCGGATTTGGCTTTAAATGGAGTGAGATATGGGGGCTAATGTCGCCATGGATTGATTTTGTTTTAAACATAGCCTGGCAGGCACCTACGTTTGGTGTTTTCTTTAACGCCAGAGAGCAGTTCGGACATGGCACCAATAATACCGCCTTCGAAGTTGTTAATCTTGTAGGAGGTACAGCCTTTGACCTTAGCGGCATCTGCTCACCATGGTTGTGGGGCGCCCAGGAAGCCTATGATGATGAACCTAATCCGGCTACGCTGGCGGCCTTAGGAGTAATGTTAGCTCTTGTTTGTGGGTTCAATTTAGCATGGGGAGCTTCCTGTGTACTTGGTTCTTTTGGGCCCTGGCAGCCGCCTTCCTAAATAATTACGCAGCAATAAATGGTACCCTGCTTTTTTTTGTTGCATTAACCCGATTCAGGACGCATCTTGTTTATTTACTACTCTTGATGTTTTACCTTTTCCTGGTTGATACGGCTTTATTTCATCGTTCTATGGCGCAACAATCTAGTTGCGCCATTTTTGCAATCAGCCTGTACTGGTTACACATCGATCATGTCGCACATTATGTTAAATATACATGCAGAGTCGCTGATCAGGTATGGCGGGCTTATCCTCATATGTTTACTGGTGTTTTGTTCTGTCGGTTTATTTTTTTGCTTCTTTTTCCCTATTGGACATCCAATAATTATTATCATTCAGAGCTAATTCTATTGTTCTAATTATAGCAGATCAATACTGTACCGCCCGCGACAGCAAGAACATGTTTGTGTATTTTGCGGAAACCGGGATTTTCAACCCTAAACCTTTTGCCAGCCATCACCCTGCAGCTCTGTTATTAATGCGGCCGTCCAAACGGAGGACCAGCGATGTTATCAATAGTCCATATTTCACCTCCAAGAGTCACGATGTAAGCAGTGTTACCCATGATTTCAAGTGAAGTTGGAATATTAAGTTTTTCGGCGACTTTAGTAAATGTCCCGCCCGCGTTAACGCTCACGAGTGAGCCGGTATTAGGCAGCGCTGGCGAACCCTCCACACGGCCGCTATAAGCACCCTGCGACAGAGCAAAAAGTGACTGACCCCGGCCAAACTCAACATCAATGAGCAACGGCGCACCAGCGGCAACTTCTGTGACCGTAGGAACTTTACCACTTGACAATGCAAGAACTTTCCCGTCCGCAGGATTGTGAGGCACCGGGCCGGCCTGGGTGATGAAGATCATATTATCCTTCACCGCGAGGCCGGTGGGTACGATATTTTTAAATTGATGCACCACTGTGATTTCACCATCAAGTGTAACATGCAACAGCCTGTTAAGGTGGCCATCAGTTACAAGAAAGCCACCGTAATAAGTGTCAATCGAATACGACACTCCCGTTGGAACATCTATGAAAAAGCCGGTTGGTTGATGCGCTACGTTGAAAGCGCCAAGGTCTGCAATAACATTGAAACTGTTGGGACCATCGATACGATAGATTCCGTTAACCTGGTGTAGTCGGCAATTAACAATGCACAGTTTTCGGCAATTAAGCGTGCACAATATTTAGGCAGGAAACATGCACAAATTTCTTTGTAAGGACGCATGATGAAGAATAAAAGTACAGGGTTTTAATTATTTTTTGCAAAGATT
>NZ_DATHKG010000129.1:0-35461 GCF_035489435.1 Flavitalea sp. | reverse complement strand
AATATTTAATCACCAGCCTTTGTTAATCCACCGAAAAGTATAATTGCCTGCGGGCTTGAAAACATAATAAAGTTTGCCAGGGCAAGACCCAGTATTTTGCCTGTGTATTCAAAAATCTCTTTGGCGAGTTTATCACCCTGGATTGCTGCTTCGTAAACGGCTTTTGAATCAAGCTTTGCTTTTGGAACGGCGCGAAGCAAACTTGGCTCCTTGCTTTTTTCCAGCATTTCTATGGCTGTGAGCATAACACCGGTAGCCGATGCATAACTTTCCAATGATCCATATTTGCCGGTACCCTGGTGTAAACGACCGTCAGGAATGATTATAGTATGACCTAGTTCACCAGCAAAACCATCATGACCGTAAATCAGGTGCCCATTGGCGACAATCCCGCTGCCAACGCCGGTTCCAAGAGTAATCATGATGAAATCCTTCATACCCTGGGCTGCCCCATACATCATTTCTCCAATTGCAGCTGCGTTGGCATCATTGGTCAAAGACACAGGTAATTGAAATTTGTCTTGTATCAGTTTTGAGAGTGGAATAATTCCTTTCCATGGCAGGTTAGGAGCGTATTCTATTGTACCCGTGTAAAAATTGCCATTAGGCGCTCCAACACCAATGCCCTTGATTCTTCCCTGGCCTCCTGCTTTAACGATCAGCGGGTAAAGACTCTCATGCAAATCATCAATAAAACTGTCAACGTCAGCGTGCGCGCGGGTAGAGATCTCGCTTGAAAAAAGTACATTTCCGTTGCGGTCAACGATCCCAAACTTAGTACCGGTACCTCCAATGTCAATACCTATCACCAAAGCATCCAAAGAGGAAGTTGTTTTTTCCATATGTGCAAAAGTACAATTTACAATTTCTAATGGCTATCAATATACGAAACCAGGATTTACCTTAATGTCCTCCTCCGATCTGTTTGTCAAAATCCAATCCCTGGCTTCTAAGTACAGACCTGAGCTTAAGGGCGATAAAGGCAAGTAGCGCAAAACAAACAGCTGCAATTATATATGAATTATGGAACCCTATAGAGGTAATGTCTCCCAATGAACCCTGGAACGGCGGTATAACTGCACCTCCAAGTATCATCATGATCAGGAAAGCTGAACCCTGGCTGGTATATTTTCCCAATCCTCCCACACCAAGTGAAAATATACATGGCCACATAACAGAACAACAAAGACCGCCGGCCATGAACGCATATACTGACATAATCCCGGTAGTAAAGATACCGATCAACATAGCAATCGTCGCCAGTACAGACACGGTAACCAATGTTTTGACTGGTTTTTCCTGACCATAGAAAAAAGCGATGATGGCTACAAAAACCCAGATTGCGAAGCCATAAAGATCCGTGACATCCTTACCATTCAGTTGGTTTGCAAACAGGATAACGCCAAAAGCAATGAATGGTACAACCACCATGGCTATCCTCTTATAAAAAGGTGAAAGATTAAACACGGAAATTGCGCCGGTCCATCTTCCTATCATAAGACTTCCCCAGTACAAAGAGATATATTTCGATATGGTACTCTCGGTCAAACCGCTTTCGGTCAGATAGCCGGGAGTTTGTAGTAAAGCCCCGAAGTTATTGTCAATGGTGACTTCTACACCGACATATACAAATATGCCGATCATCCCATAAATCAATTGTTGATATCGCATTGCACCCCAGCCCTCAGGTCTTTTAATAGCGCTGTTATTTGAATAAAACAATATGGCAATAACGCTGGCAATAGTAAGAATCAGGAGTGTAAGTTTTGGCACAGCAGTCAGCTGACCAATAAGTATAATAACAACAATACTTGCAGTCATCATCATTAGTGATCCCGCTGCCTTGTTTGCTTTTTCAAACTTGTCGTCATTTTTGCCTGCCGGCAGCTTTGACATTGCAAAAAATATAGCAACCGCCAGAAAGACACCAGCGACTATAAGATATAATGTATTAATGTTCGTAATCGTAACCTCTTTTACTTCGCTTCCGGGTGAGCCAAACAAGAAAATATTGATGATGATTGGTCCAAGTGTGGTTCCGAATGAATTGATGCCGCCGGCAAGATTTAAGCGATGGGATCCGGTTGATGGATCACCAAGTGCAATTGCAAACGGTTGTGCTGCTGTTTGTTGCAAGGAAAATCCCAGGGCAACTACGAATAACGACGCAAGTATAGCTGGAAAAGAATTGGCGTTTGCGGAAGGGATGATGAGTAGGGCACCGACAATTGATATTAACAGGCCGTATATTATGCCCTTTTTATAACCCATCCTGTTCAGGATATCATGACCAGAACTGTTTGAGGCTATAAACAATATTAAAGATCCAATGAAGTATGCTCCGTAAAAGGCTGAACCGATTAACTGAGACTGGAACTGATTTAAGTCAAAGTGAGATTTACAAAATGGAATCAGGATACTGTTTGACGCTGCAATAAATCCCCAAAAGAAAAAAACGATAACTAACGTTGCTAAGGCTCCTGTGTTTGTTGGTAGTTTGCCCGGAGTAGTAAGCAAATCTTCTCTTAGTGTATTTGTTGGTTGTTTAACCTGATTCATAAGCAATATTCCAGATTTGAAATTAAGTGTTGAAAGTAGCAAGTTTTTCCCGCCTGAAAAATTTTTTCATTGCTTGATGCTTCATTTACAAAACCTTCCTAAATTGAATTCCTTATTCACTTAAATTCACTAGTTTACTTAGCATGGAAATACTTCACGTCTCGGCAGAATGTTATCCGGTGGCCAAAGCAGGTGGATTGGGTGATGTGGTTGGCGCACTTCCAAAGTATCTTAACCAGATGGGTCATCTGGCTAAAGTGGTGATGCCAATGTATCGTACCAAATTTCTTTATGCAAATGAATGGGAGGTTGTGCATAAAGGTGGTACTAACCTCGGTAACTGGTGGTTTGAGTATACTATAATAAAGGAAAAGACAAACAAACTCGGTTTCGATCTTTATCTGCTCGATATAAATGGTCTGCTTGACCGCGAAAAGGTTTATGGTTACGATGACGACACCGAACGCTTCACGGCCTTCCAGATCAGTGTGCTTGATTGGGTCAACGTATGGCAACATATGCCTGATGTGATTCATTGTCATGATCATCACACTGCCCTGATCCCTTTTATGATGAAATACTGTTACCGGTTTTCAAAGATCAAATCCATTTCTTCTGTATTAACGATTCATAATGCAGAATACCAGGGATGGATGGGATGGGAAAGGAGTAGTTATATACCGGAATGGGACATGTGGCACTGGGGTATGCTTGACTGGAAAAACACCATCAATCCTTTAGCGAGTGGAATCAAATGTGCAGATAAAGTAACTACTGTAAGTCCCAGTTACCTTGACGAATTGAAATACATGAGCAATGGCCTGGAAGCTTTGTTTGAATATGAAAAAGGTAAATGCAGCGGGATATTAAATGGAATCGATACTGATGTCTGGGATCCTTCAACAGATACATATATCAGTTACCAGTACACGCTGAACCAGGTTGAAGCAGGTAAGGCAAAAAATAAAATGCAGTTATGCGAGCAATTTAATCTCGATTTTGAAAAACCCTTAATCGTGTTTATAGGCAGGATGGTTGGAGAGAAAGGTGCTGATCTTCTTCCACAAGTGATCAGTGATACGTTTTTCTTTATTGGCCGTAAGATGAACTTTCTTATCCTGGGCAGCGGAGAACCGGATGTTCAAAGAGGGTTGCAGGATCTGTTGCAAATTTCCCAGTATGATTTCAATATTTTTATTGGATATAATGAAACGCTTAGTCATGTTATGTATGCTGGTGCAGATTTCCTGCTGATGCCTTCAAGGGTTGAACCCTGTGGTTTAAACCAGATGTATGCGATGCGTTATGGCACTGTCCCAATGGTAAGGCGTACCGGTGGTTTAAAGGACACTGTGAAAGATTTCGGGGATCCCGGCGGTTATGGTATATGTTATGATTATGCAAGTGTTGGCGATATTTCACATGGCGTTTTCAGGGCCGTTGAATTATTCCGCGACCGGAAAAAAATGAGTAATATCAGGAGTCAAATTATGCAGCTGGATTTCAGCTGGGAAAGCAGTGTGATACAGTATATCAAAGTATATGAAAGTCTAAGCTAGTTATATCGGGGTCTTTGTATTTATCTTTTAATATTGATCAACCCTAATATATAATATTGATCATCCCTAATATAAATGTTCAATATTAAATACTTCAATATATTTACTACAGGGGGTTACTATAAAAACGAATGTTATGACACAGAAAACGCTTGCTATTATTTTAGGAGGTGGGGCAGGTACAAGATTGTATCCGCTCACAGCCAGCCGTTCAAAACCTGCGGTTCCGATCGCCGGTAAATACCGCCTCGTAGACATACCGATCTCCAACTGTATCAATTCAGGTATCACACGAATGTTCGTGCTGACACAGTTCAATTCGGCGTCGCTGAACAAACACATAAAAAACACCTATCATTTCAGCGTCTTCAGCAGCGCCTTTGTAGATATCCTGGCTGCTGAACAAACCCCTGACAACCCTTCCTGGTTCCAGGGTACTGCTGATGCGGTGCGCCAATCGCTAAGGCACCTCAATCAACACGATTTTGAATACATTCTGATACTTTCCGGTGATCAGCTTTACCAGATGGATTTCCAGGAAATGCTGCAAAATCACCAGGATCTGGGCGCAGACATAACTGTCGCAACGATACCGGTAGGACAAAGGGACGCACCGGAATTTGGTATATTGAAATCAGACGAAAGCAATTTCATTACCTCATTCATAGAAAAACCAAAAAAGGAATTACTGCCAGACTGGGTCAGTGATACCGGCGACGAAATGAAGGCCCTCGGAAGAAATTATCTTGCCTCCATGGGTATCTATATATTTAACCGGAAGTTGTTATATGAATTGCTAACGGAAACCCACAAAGATTCAGCAGATTTTGGAAAGGAAATCATCCCTTCTTCAATCGATAAATATAAGGTAGTGAGTTACCAATATGGTGGTTATTGGACCGACATTGGAAATATCTATTCGTTTTTTGAGGCAAACCTCGCTCTTACCCAGGATGTACCGCCTTTCAACCTTTTTGACAATTCGAATGCTGTATATACCAGGGCCAGGATGCTGCCTCCTGCCAAAATCAGCGGTACCACACTCGAAAAAACGATCATTGCTGAAGGCTGTATTATCCAGGCAAGCCGGGTTGAGAACAGTGTGATCGGGATACGCAGCCGGATTGGACTCGGCACCACTATAGTCAGCAGCTATATCATGGGTACTGATTATTACGAAACCATCGAAGACATGGCCTACTCACAAGAGAAAGGTTTGCCTAAACTTGGTATCGGAGAACGTTGTTATATCCGCAATGCGATTATAGATAAGAACTGCCGGATAGGAAATGATGTTCGCATAAATGGTGGTCCACACCTGGAAAGCGCTGATCATAGCCTTTACACAGTCAAAGATGGTGTCATCGTAGTTAAGAAAGGTGCCATTATCCCGAACGGCTTTGTTATCTGATCTTAGTTAATATTATTATCTGATCTTGGTTAATATTATTATCTCATCATAGCTAATCTTATTATCTGACTTAGTTAATATTATTACCTGATCTGAATTAAACGATAAAAATCAGCCAGTCTGATTTCCATGCCCGGTTGAAGCCTCGCTTCATCAATTGGAAATCAGACTGGCTTTTTTTATATACTTTTATAAAACATGTAGTTCTTACACGTACAATAAACGATTGCTATGGCTTTAACCCCAACCGCCGCCCCCGCTGCCGTTTCAACTGCACCGGAACTAAAACCTAAACCAAGGTTGAATTTCTGGCAGATTTTCAACATGAGTTTTGGTTTTCTTGGTATTCAATTCGGCTTTGCATTACAGACATCGAATGCAAGCGGTATCTTAAGAAATTATGGAGCCGATGTTGAACATTTATCCTGGTTCTGGCTTGCAGCGCCGCTGGTCGGACTCATCGTGCAGCCTATCGTAGGTCACTACAGTGACCGCACCTGGAACCGGCTGGGCAGGCGCAAACCTTATTTTCTTGCAGGAGCGCTGTTATCTGCCAGTGCACTCGCACTGATGCCGAATGCCGGGATACTTGGTTCTATTGCACCCCTTGTAATTATAGGGGCCGGCTTTCTTATGATCATGGACGCATGTTTTAATCTTGCGATGGAGCCTTTCAGGGCATTGGTTGCCGATAACCTTCCCGACTCACAAACCACATTGGGATTTTCTATCCAGACTTCATTAATTGGGGTGGGAGCTGTTGCCGGATCTTTTCTTCCATGGATATTGACAAATTGGTTCAACATTTCAAGTGATGCACCTGAAGGAGTTGTGGCTGATAACGTTAAGTTTTCTTTCTATATGGGTTCTGCTGTGTTTGTCGCAAGCATCTTATGGACGGTTTTTAAAACCAAGGAATATCCGCCTGCGCAATACGAAAGCTATCATGGCAAAAACGAAGACCATCATAAAGGGTTGTCAAATATTTTTTCTGATTTCAGGAAAATGCCAAAGACAATGAAACAGCTGGGTCTTGTCCAGTTTTTTTCATGGTTCGCTTTGTTTGGAATGTGGGTGTTTACTACTGATTCAATAGCTACACATATTTTTGGACTCTCAATAGAAGATAAAAGTTCGAGCGGATATCGTGAAGCCCAGGTCTGGACCGGGGTGATTTTTGGAGTTTACAATGCCGTCTCAACAGTTTATGCATTGTTGCTTCCATATATTGCAAAAAAGATCGGGAGAAAAAATACACATGCATTCTCTTTGCTGATCGGTGGACTCGGTCTCATATCTTTTTATTTTGCACCTAACAAAGAATTCCTGATATTTTCAATGGCTTGTGTGGGCATTTCATGGGCAAGTATACTTGCTATGCCCTATGTAATACTGGCCAGTTCGATACCTGCCGGCAAGATGGGAATCTATATGGGCATATTCAATTTTTTTATAACAATACCGCAGATTCTGAATGGTATTATTGGCGGCCCAATGGTCAAATACATTTACAACAATCAGCCGGTTTATGCACTAACACTATCCGGCATATTTTTACTTTGTGCTGCTGCCAGCGTTATTTATGTATATGATCCCGGCGCTATCCGGATTAAACAGGAAACAATCAAGTCATGAATCAAGTCATGAATCAAGTCATGAAGTTTTTGCTAATCTGCTTGTCAGTCATTTTTATCAATCCGGTAAACGCGCAGGACACGATAAAGGTTTATCCGACTCATTGGTGGGTTGGAATGAAAAGTAAAAAACTTCAGCTGCTTATACATGCACCCGGCATTTCACTTGGTACACCAAAAGTTACTATCAGCTATCCGGGCTTGAGTGTTGTATCGTTTAAAAAGTTTACAAACACTGATTATCTCGCGCTGGATCTTAATATCGCTTCTACAGCCAGGGCAGGCAATTGCAAAATCAATATCGGAAATACGGTTGCTGGTTCACGCTATACGGTCAATTACCAGCTCAAAACAAAAAATCCAGGGGACGGTCGCACAAGGATACAGGGTGTTTCATCCTCCGACTTTATGTATCTGATCATGCCTGACCGCTTTAGCAATGGGGATCCTTCGAACGACAGGATTCCTGGCTACAAAGATCAAACGCTGAACAGGAACGAGATCTTTCATCGCCATGGGGGCGACCTGAAAGGTGTTCAAAATCACCTCGATTACCTGCAGGGGCTGGGAGTGACCGCAATCTGGCTGAACCCCGTTCTTGAAAATGATATGCCGGAAAGATCAGAACATGGATATGCATTTACAGATCATTACCAGGTTGATAAACGCCTGGGTGGAAACGCTGCATATCATGAGCTGGTGAATGCTATTCATACAAAAGGCATGAAGATTATACAGGATGCAGTTTATAATCATGTCGGGAAAGAACATCATTTGTTCCATTCTTTACCGGATAGTTCCTGGTTTCACTGGTGGCCGGATTATACAAACACTACTTATAAGGACCAGGTTTTAATGGATCCCTATGCTTCCGAAGCTGACCGGAAAAGAATGAGTGATGGCTGGTTTGTTCCATCTATGCCGGATCTTAATCAGAAAAATCCATTCGTTGCTAACTTTCTGATCCAGCACGCGATCTGGTCTACGGAAGAGTTTGGCCTGGATGGATGGAGGATTGATACCTATGCTTACAACGATCTTGATTTCATGAACCGTTGTAACAAAGCGTTGCTTGATGAATTTCCAAAACTGCATATGTTTGGCGAAACCTGGGTACATGGAGTAGTTAACCAGGCCTATTTTACAAGGAATAAATTTGATATTCCTTTCAAAAGTAATTTACCGGGTGTTACTGATTTCCAGCTCAATTTATATGGAATTCTGCCTGCTACCACCCAGGCCTTCGGATGGACAGAAGGAGTAAATCGCCTCTACCAGACCATGGCTAACGACTTTGTATATGCGAATCCGTTAAATAATGTCATCTTCCTTGACAATCATGATGTCAGCCGTTTTTATTCTGTTGTAAGCGAAGACTTCAACAAACTAAAAATGGGGATAGCCTGGCTATTGACATTCCGGGGCATCCCGCAATTATATTATGGCACTGAAATATTGATGAAAAACTTTGCTAACCCGGACGGGTTGGTGAGGCTCGATTTTCCTGGTGGATGGCCCGGGGATCAGCAAAACAAGTTCATACCGGAAGGACGGAGCCCACAGGAAAACGAAATGTATAACTATACCAGGAGCATAGCCAATTTCCGGAAGTCATCTTCGGCTTTAAAAACCGGGAAAACCATGCAGTATGTTCCTGAAGACGGTGTTTATGTTTACTTCAGGTACGATGCAGATCAGACCGTAATGTGTATCATGAATACCAATGATCGTGAAATGCCTCTTAATGGAAACCGGTTCCTTGAGCGAACAGCAAATTTCACCAATGGAAAAGATGTGATCACCGGCAATCTTCTTGATATCAAAAATACTATGGTACTTCCGGCCAAAAGTCTGCAGGTGCTGGTATTGAACTAAATCGTCAGGAACCAGATATTCCTGTTTGCTTCCTTGCCCCAGTTTTTCATACTCGACTGCAAGGTAGTTTTAAGATTGGCAAGATTTGTTTTCTTACCCTTTGCCGGCAGCTTCAGATCAGTTTCTTTTACATCCATCAGTTCAAGTTTTGTAGCAAACAGCGTGACATGCATCCTTGGGATCGCAATACCCAATATCATCCCCGGTAAACCATTAAATGACTCAGGTCCACCAGTGGCAAGAATCTCATCCGTGTAGAATGCAACTACATAAACTGAATCCATGATGATGGTTTCTGCACGGCGGCAAAGAAACCCTGCAATTTTTCTTGTCTCTGCAGCGAGTTTCCATTTCATTTTTGGCATCGTATCCTGGATCAGGAACAATTGCTCAAAAACCTGCTTTGAGCTTGTAAAGCTGGCACTGGTATAGTCGTTGAAGACGGTATTTTCTGATCCCGGAAAGTTCTTCCAGTTGTTGGCTTTTATGTCAGTTACTTCCCGGCCAGGTTTGTAGACCGATTTGTCTTCCCTGAATGTAAGATCAAAATAGGAGGTAAGAAACTGCGGAGCATTTTTCTTTATATAGTCTCCCCAGGTTCCTTCATAATCATAAAGTTTATGCAGGTTCACCTTTCGTTCAAACTCAATCTTTCCGCTTGAAACAAATTTCTGACTAAATGAAGTCAGACCTGTGGCAATTATAATGAAGGTTAAAATAATGTTTTTCATGCAATAAGTTTTTATTAATCCCAGGGATTGGCTGGTGCCTTCCCGTTTTTATTAAAGTTATAAGTCAGCGATAGTAACCAGAATCTTCTTAAGGTATCATAGGTTCTTTCTGTGATATTAGTACTGGATATGTTCCTTTGGAAACCGATATTCTGATCCAGGATATCCCTTACTTCGAAGCGAAGCATCAGCGATTCTTCCTTGAAGAACTTTTTCGCCACCCAGGCATTCCATTTAATAACATTGAGGTTCCTGGTAAACAAATCCGTTCTTTCTCTCAGATCTATACTTCCGTCGGTGCCCAGTTCAAATTTTTTAGGGAGATATACCGTTGCATTCGGATTGATATTGGCTGCCCAGTATTTTGTTGCCACATCTGGCCTTATGCTTGATTCGGAAATGTTGCGGCTCACCGAACTCCAGAGGCCCAGGTTCACTTTCTTTTGTTTGAAATAATAAAGATTCACACCGCCACCATACCTGCTGTTTGTGTTTACATTTTTTTCACCGTTTACAATGGTGTTGTTTTTCCCGGTACTTGCATCGAGGTTGAAATTGACATTCAGATCAATTTTTTTGATCTTCCAGCCATAACCCATATATCCATTAAAGTTGTAATTACCGTCAACATTGACTGGTGCGTAAATTCTCTTACCGAGCGCATAGTCAAATTGTTCCGCAGTGCCAATGGCATTATCAACAACATTCAAACTAAAGCTGGCATAAATATTCCGGCTCGTCAATACCTTATAATCGCTGAAACTAAGCCTGAACTGGTTTCTGAACTCCTGTTTAAGATTTGGATTACCGCGGTACACGTTGAGTGGATCACTATTATCCCGCAATGGCTGCAACTGGTCTATGGTCGGTTGCCTGGTGTTTCCATTATAATTGAATGAAAGGCGTCGCTGAGGGCCCATTATATATTGAAAGTTTGCTCTTGGAAACAGGTTTACATAATCATAATTTAATGTGGTGTCCTGTAAAAGATCTTTCTGTTTGAAATTGCTGTTAGAGATATCTGATCCAACAGAGAGATTATATTTCTTTTTGTTTACCCGGAAACTTAATCCACCACGATTTGTCAATACATCAAACTCATAATCTGTACTCAGTGAATCGACATAGTCCTCATATTTGCCATTTACATTTCCAAGCGTTATGCGCTCCGTTCTGCTATCGCTGGAAGCAATACTGTAATTGGCTTCCACAAAAAAGGTTTTTGTGATAGCTTCCGTGAACACGACCTTGCCCGCAAGCGTAAGCGCATTGTTATTATTTTCCTTCTTCTGATTTATTGAATCGCGGGATTTTAATGAATTGTCTTCATTATAATACCGGTTATCTGAAAGCAAAAACCCATCTGCTTCGCGATTGTTATAGGTTTGATTAAAGTTGAGCGACATGGTACGACCTGGCTTCTTGAATCGTTTCCTCAGCAAGGCGGTTGTAGTTAAAGATTGATTGTCGGCCTTATTAAGGCTTATTCGTTCACTTTGATTCACCTTCTGCAAACCTTCGTTTAATGATTCGGACAAGCTATAATTGAACTGTTCTGTTTTTCCGATTGAACCGTTTGCTGTTACCTTGATTGAAGTGAACGAATCAATTTGCGCCTCATAGGTACCATTTACCAGGTTCCGCATACGTTGCTGCTGGTTGTTTGTTACTTCGTTACGATAATAAAGTGTATCCGGAAGTATGTATTGGGTGTTCGTTCTTCCATTTCCAATCGTATTTAATTTATTGAAACGGTAGCTGCCATTGAGCGAGTTTTTCCCTTCATTATACTTGTTGGAATAATGCAGACCTGCGCTCCAGCCTGTGGGTAAGCCTTCGCCATAATATGATCCGCCACCTCCGAAATCATCATTGTTTGACATATAAAAGCCCATTCCATCATCCATTTCGATCATTTCTGAGCCGCTGCTATAGTTGTTATTATCCTGCCAGTTTAACCCGGTTTTGCCAGTATTGGCCATCGTTCCAAAAGCTGCAATTTTTCGCTTGCCTTTGAAAGCGTTTATCATACCCTCATTCTGAAAGCTGTTTGGAAGGCCACCGCCAACGCTTACCTTACCAAAATAGCCATTCTTTTTGTTCTCTTTAAGTTTCAGATTCACCGTTTTCGTTCGTTCACCATCATCAATACCCGAGAATGCAGCCTGATCGCTTTTTTTGTCATACAACTGCACCCGCTCTACGTTATCTGCCCTGATATTTTGTATGGCAACAGTAGGATCATTGCCAAAAAACTCTTCGCCGTCTACAAGTACCTTTGGCACGTTCTCTCCCTGTGCAGTAATTTTTCCATCCTTATCAACCTGGAAACCCGGAAGTCTTCGAAGGAGATCTTCTACAGTGGCATTAGGGGCCAGTTTAAAACTATCTGCAATAAATTCAGTGGTATCTTTTTTCATCCTGATGGCTCCCAACTGTTGCTTAACAATCACCTCCTCCAGCAACTGGGCCTTGGTGATCATTGGCACTGTTTTCATCGTGATTTCCGACTTGCCATCAAGATCAGCGTTGTCAAAGTAATCAGCATAATTGGGGTGGGTAACAAGCATGAAAAACTGTCCCTGCGGCAGCTTATTCAGATTGAAGTTTCCATCTTTGTCAGTACGGGTAAATTTTACTAAAACGGAGTCAGATTTGCGTAGAATCGCAACTACAGCGTTCGAAAGGTTTTTCTTTTCACTGGTATCAATTACGGTACCTTTAATTGATGCCGATTGGGCAATACAAAACTGTATCGACCCAAGGAGGAACAGGATCCCCGCAGTAAGTTTCTTCATTAATAAGGTTTAGCAATTTTAAAGCGGCAATTCCTGTCTATTATTTTCTTCGCTCACGATTGCCTCCCAATATCTCATATTTTTTGATCGAATGACTATTAAAAGTTTTAAATTAAAGTTAAACGCGATCTTTTTTCAAACAATTACATAAAAGGCTTGCTATGACTCAGACCGGTAAAAAATCCATAAAAAAATCTCAGATAAATAATTCTTTTAATGCTGATAATCTGCCGGACGAATCAAACTTCCCTGTAAACGAGTCTGAGCAAGATCCTGAAATCTCAAATTCTGAGATCACTAATTCAAAGGATAACGATAACTTTATAAGCGGTACACTTATAGAACATCCAAACGAAAATACCGGACAAGGCATCGGACCAGATATCGAAATTCCAATAATTATTAACAGCCAAAACGACTCAATACAGGGTATTCACAGCCAGTCAAAAGATACCGGTAAAAAAAAAATCAGGAAAGAAAACGGAAAAAAAATCAGTGGGTAAATCAGCAAAAAAAGGGGAAAAAGAGGAAAAAAAATCCAGGAAGGATCAGGAGGTATTGTTGAAAAAAGCCGATAAGAAAAAACATAAAGGTGAAAAAAATCCCGACCACTCAATCCCCGATAGTATTAGACCGGGGAAAGATAAACCGGGGCAAAAGTCAGACAAAGGGCATTCAGGAAAAAAATCTTCATCAAAAAAAAGTAAATCCGCCGAAGTGACGACTATAAAATACGAAGACATACATTTTGTAGACAGTACCAAACCGGTCTGGAACTATTCAATGCTTTCTGAAGAGGACATCACAAATTTTCAGAATGGAACACATTATCGTTTATACGACGTGCTTGGATCGCACCAACAAACTGTTTTGGGCAAAGAAGGTTATTATTTTGCGGTTTGGGCTCCCAACGCAACATATATTTCCGTAATCGGCAACTTCAATGACTGGAACACTACTTCACATCCCTTATTTGTAAGGCTGGATAAATCCGGAATCTGGGAAGGGTTCATTCCAGATATTCCCAAAGGTGAGTCTTATAAATATCACATTCACGGATACGAGGGTCGCAAAATGGATAAAGGGGATCCTTATGCAAATTTTTGGGAGAAGAGACCGCTCACTGCTTCAATCACCTGGAAGCTGGATTACGATTGGCAGGATGAAGACTGGATGGAAAAAAGAAGTAAACACAATGCACTTACTGCTCCATGGAGTGTTTATGAAATTCACCTGGCGAGCTGGATGCGCCCGAATAAACATGATGAGGAGTCTTACAATACTTACGATGTTATACGTGAAAATTTAGTTCCTTATCTCAAGGAAATGGGTTTCACCCATGTTGAGTTTATGCCAGTAATGGAACATCCTTATGATGGCAGCTGGGGATACCAGGGTGCCGGATATTTTGCCCCTACTTCCAGGTTCGGTGCACCACAGGATTTTATGCGGTTGGTAGATGAACTGCACCAGGCCGGCATTGGAATTATTCTCGATTGGGTTCCTTCGCATTTTCCATACGACTCACATGGTTTATTCATGTTCGATGGTAATCATACTTATGAGTATGCAGACATGCGTAAAGGATTTCATCCGGACTGGAACAGCTATATTTTTAATTACAGGAGGGGAGAAGTGAAGTCATTCCTGATCAGCAACGCCCGGTTCTGGATGGAAAAATTTCATGCAGATGGTTTAAGAGTGGATGCAGTGAGTTCCATGTTGAAATTAAATTATTCAAGAACACATGGTCAGTGGGAACCAAATGAACAGGGTGGAGATGGCAACCTTGAGGCCATCGCCTTTATCAGAGATCTAAATGAAACGCTTTACCGCGATTTTCCGGATATTCAAACCATTGCTGAAGAAGCGACGGACTGGCCCGGAGTTTCCAATCCAACATTTGCAGGTGGCCTGGGCTTCGGAATGAAATGGATGATGGGCTGGATGCACGATACCCTGAATTATTTTAAGATGGATCCGTATCACCGGGAACATCACCAGGATAAATTCGCATTCAGCATGATGTATTATTATGATGAAAATTTCATGTTGCCCCTCAGCCACGATGAAGTTGTTCATGGAAAATCACCAATGCTGTATAAAATGCCCGGGGATGACTGGCAAAAATTTGCGAACCTGCGGGCAATGTATAGTTATATGATAACTCACCCTGGGGGTAAGCTAATTTTCATGGGTGATGAGTTCGGTGCAACAAGTGAATGGAACTATAAATCTGAGTTGCAATGGGAGTTGCTACAATATGACAGTCACCGGATGTTGAAGGATTGCGTTCGGGATCTTAATTTTTTGCTGCGTGCCCAGCCGGCATTGTATGAAAATCAGTTTAATATTTATGGATTTGAATGGATAGATCTGAATCATCGAGCCGAATGCGTAATTGCTTATCGCAGAAAAGGCAAAAAACCGAAAGATGATCTGTTGATCATACTAAATCTTAAACCTGAACCAAAGCTAAATTGGAAGTTGTATGCCAATGATAAGCCCGCCTGGGAAGAGATTTTTAACAGCGACTCCAAAAAGTACTGGGGCACAGGTGATGTCTACAACCCTACAATAGAATGCGTACTTGTAGATAAAAAAGAAATGAAATATGAATTAAATCTCCACTTGCCTCCACTTGGTGCGATCGTTTTGAAATAAAGACAAATAGTAAAATAATAAAATTGTTTTAAGTTGTTCCGGATTAGGCGAATTTCTTTAAAATTTTAACCCGGACTGTGAATAAAGTCTGGTGTTGGTGCACAATGAAGGGTTGTGGGTTTGCGTTTTAGACAGTATCTGTAAACCATTTTACAAGTCCATCCTATGCGTAAAAATCTTTTATTTACCCTTGCGATAACATCAGCAAGTTTGTCGGCTATAAGCCAATCGTCCGACAGTTCGTCGTATTATTTCCAGAAAGGCACCGAATTTCAGGCGGCCCGGAAATTTCGTGAAGCCGAAAAAAGTTTTCTAAAAGCTGATCAGTTCAAGCCAAACCAGGCAAATATTCTGACTGCCCTGGCCGCTTCATATCTTTCCCAAAACAGGTACAGTGAAGCCAAGGCTCAATTGATTAAAGCGGATATTGCCGCACCTGAAAACCAGGAACTAATATTTCAGCTGGCAGAACTATCACTTAGCTTAAGACAATGGCCGGATGCCGTGAAATATGCCCAGAAATTACAGCAATTAAAATCGGACAAACCTGTAAGCTTTGTTATTGCGAAAAGCTTTTATGAACAGGATAATTTCGGTGAAGCATTAAAATATTGTGAGAAGGCATTTAAAGAGGATCCCAAACGAGCTGAAGTTCCTTATATAGCCGGCAGATGTTTTATTGAAATGAGTAATTACAAAAGAGCTGCAGGATGTTTTGAACAGGCGCTTGCAATCGACTCAAGCCGTGCTAACTGGATGTATGAAGCCGGTCTTACTTATTATGCAGTTCCGGACGACAAAAAAGCCATTTATTGGTTTGAAAAAGCAGGAGCAAAGGGGCATCCAAGATCAAATGACTACCTCGAGAACCTCGGCAACGCCCATATGAATGCCGGAAACTTTGAAAAGGGCCTGGAATTTTATAAAGAGGTACTGGTGAAAAAACCTGCTGACCAGGAATTGATCTATAACATTGCTGAAGCTTATTACCGTAATGGAAAATACAAAGAAGCTATAGAATATTGGGACCAGGTGCTTACAATCGATAAAACCAATGCCCGCCCGCTTTATATGATAGGCATGGCTTATCAGAAGTCTGGCGAAACTTCTAAAGGCACACAACTTTGTGACAGGGCTATTGCAATGGATCCTTCATTGAAGTCTCTTAAGACCGAAAAGAAAATGTAGATCTTTTAACTAGTTACATCCTTTCGGGAACATGAATACCAAGTATACCCAGAGCTGATTGTATTACATTCACAGTCATTTGTGAAAGTTGTAGCCTCAGTTCTTTTTTCTCTGGTGTTTCCGCGGTCAGCACTTTATGAACGGTCACAAAACTATTGAAGGTTTGGGCCAACTTGAATACATAGGTAGCCAATGCTGAGGGATTCATTTCAACCTGTGCCTGCTGCAGAATTGAAGGATACTTTTCGAATTCTACCACCAATGCCTTCTCGAGGGGTAGCAGATCCTTAGCTGTAAAATTCCCTGTGGGAAGTTCCCTTCTCAGGATTGATTTTGTGCGGGCATAACTGTATTGAATAAAAGGTCCTGTAAAACCATGGAACTCGATTGATTCTTCCGGGTTAAACACCATTCTCTTTTTGGGATCTACTCTCAAAAGAAAGAATTTGAGGGCACCGAGACCAATGGTATCAAAAAGTTCCGCGAGTTGTGTTTCATCAAAATCTGCGGTCTTTCCTAATTCTTCTGTTTTTGCTTTCGCGATCCTGATCATTTCATCTACCAGGTCATCTGCATCCACCACCGTCCCTTCACGGCTTTTCATCTTACCCGTTGGTAATTCAACCATCCCATAGCTGAGGTGATAAATCTGGTCGGAAGAAGGCAAGCCAAGCTTCTGACAAATAAGTTTGAGCACCTTGAAATGATAATTTTGTTCGTCACCGACAACATAGATACTTTGGCCGGCTTTGTATTCATTGTACTTGTGCACAGCAAGGCCAATATCCTGGGTAATATATACTGAAGTGCCGTCGCGTCTCCGGACTATTTTCTGATCGAGGCCATCTGCAGTCAGATCGATCCAGACACTGCCATCTTCTTTTTGAAAAAAAACACCATCTTTTAATCCCTGGTCTACAAGATCTTTTCCGAGCAGGTAAGTATTGCTTTCGTAATAAATTTTGTCAAAATCACTGCCTATTCTTTTATAAGTAACTGCAAAGCCATCATAAACCCAGCTGTTCATTCTGTTCCAGAGCGCCATTGTTTCCGGATCTCCATCTTCCCAACGCAATAGCATCTCTCTCACCTCCTTCATAACAGGAGTATGGTTCCTTGCAATTTCCCTGATTTCATCATGTAACTCGGCTTTTTTTGAATCTTCTGTCCGGGGATCATCGAGCCTGGTAATAAATGCCCTTAATTTTGTCACTTCCTCTTCAGAAAATTCATCAAAGCTTTTCTGCATAATGTTTGCAAGAACCGGCACGGTCTGTTGTTTCAGTTCGTTTTCAAACATTACATAAAAATCGCCCACAAGATGATCACCTTTAAGGCCTGCGGTTTCCGGGGTGGCTCCGTTTCCAAATTTCTGCCAGGCAAGCATCGATTTGCAGATATGTATACCGCGATCGTTTACGATAGAAGTCTTTACCACATCGAAGCCATTGGCTTTATAAATCTCCGCGATGCTCCAACCCAAAAAATTATTCCGCAGATGACCAAGATGAAGTGGTTTGTTTGTGTTTGGAGAGGAATATTCAATCATTACCCGTTGACCATTATTCGGTTGACGACCAAACAAAGGATCATTGTAAGAACTGGAAAGGAAATCCAGCCAATAGCTATCGGATATTGAAAGATTTAAAAATCCTTTAATCAGATTAAAACCCGAAAACAATTGGGGATAGCCGGTCAAAAGCCTGTTTCCTAATTCATTTCCGAGGGCGTCCGGCGATTTTTTTAATGGCTTCAGCATAGAAAATAGTACCACAGTGAATTCGCCTTCAAATTCAGGGTTTGTTTCATTAACCTGGATGGCGCTGCTGACTATTTCCGCATTGTATAATGATCTTAATTCCTGGCTGACCGCATCCTGTATTTGCGTAACAATTCCCATACATTTCTATTAGGGGGCAAAAATAACACAATGCACTGTATTAGGATATAAATCACTGTATTGGGACATAAATCAAAAAGCTGCTCATATTATGAGCAGCCTTCTGTTCAGTTTGGGGGTTAAAACCACGTCAAATATGCAGGAATTTTGTGAACCCGCGCCAAAAGCGCATATTTCTTGACCATAGTCAAAAAAGGCATAAATAACAGGAGGTGTTTTAACAAACGGAAGCAGTGATAGGTGAATGAATTGGCCACTTAGCCATTAACTTCTAACTTTGCGGCCTCGAAAAGGCAGACCATGAAGAAATGGATCATCGACATAATTGATTTTTTTTATCCACCTTTCCGGCGCCTGGTGCCCCTGCAAACCTTCCGTTATATTGCCTGCGGTGGTGGAAATACAATACTGGATATTTTGATTTATTTCATTAGCTACAATTTTATCCTCGATAAGCAAATTGTACACACGCCTGTTGGCGCGGTAAGTCCTTATATCGCGGCTTTCATTATTGCTTTTATTGTGAGCTTTCCTACCGGGTTTTATCTTAACCGTAACGTAGTATTTACGGGTTCCACTTTACGTGGCAGAATCCAGCTGGTCAGGTATTTTTTGCTGGTGATGGCCTGCATTGCCCTTAACTATGTTTTTATCAAGTTGTTCGTGGAGAAGTTCGCAATCTATCCTACCATAGCAAAGCTGCTCACTACAATTATCGTGGTAACCTTCAGTTATCTCACCCAGAAGAAATTTACTTTTAAGGTGGCAAAACCACAGGGTTCTCAGTAAAAATCAGGCTGTTTAGCCTTCATTTTCAACGTGTCATGCCTTCCCTGTCCGGTTACTGCCATTTTTACATTCGGAAGCGGATGGCACAATCATTGACTAAATTAACCGAACATTAAATTTAATTAATTATGGGAAAAATAATAGGTATTGACCTGGGAACAACCAACAGTTGCGTAGCGGTCATGGAAGGCAATGAGCCGGTTGTTATTGCAAACGAAGAGGGTCGCAGAACAACCCCGTCGGTAGTAGCATTCTTGAAAAATGGCGAACGCAAGGTAGGGGATCCTGCAAAACGTCAGGCTATTACAAATCCAATGAACACTATTACCTCTGTTAAACGTTTTATGGGTCGTCGTTACGACGAGGTCACGAACGAAATCAGTCACTGGAGCTATAAGGTAGTAAAAGGTGACAATAATACCGTTCGTGTTGACATAGATGGCAGAATGTATACTCCACAGGAGCTATCTGCAATGATCCTTCAGAAAATGAAGAAAACTGCAGAAGATTACCTGGGACAGGAAGTTACCGACGCTGTAATTACTGTTCCCGCATATTTCAATGACGCTCAGCGCCAGGCTACAAAAGAAGCGGGTGAAATAGCTGGTTTAAATGTACGTCGTATAGTAAATGAACCAACAGCAGCTGCTCTGGCCTATGGCCTGGACAAGGGTGGCAAAGATCATAAGATCGCGGTATTTGACCTTGGTGGTGGTACATTTGATATCTCTGTCCTTGAGTTGGGTGATGGTGTTTTCGAAGTAAAAGCTACTAACGGTGATACGCACCTTGGTGGTGATGATTTTGATAAGGTGGTGATGGACTGGCTGGCAGATGAGTTTAAAAAAGAAGAAAATGTAGATCTCCGCAAAGATCCGATGGCTCTTCAACGTTTGAAGGAAGCTTCAGAGAAAGCAAAGGTTGAACTATCTTCTTCCAGCGAAACTGAAATCAACTTACCTTATATAACAGCTATTGACGGTGTTCCAAAGCACCTTGTTAAAAAACTGACACGTGCGAAATTTGAACAGCTTTCCGATAATTTGTTCGAAAGATGTCTTAAACCATGTGAGCAGGCATTAAAAGATGCAGGCCTGAATGTTTCACAGATCGATGAAGTAATATTGGTTGGTGGTAGCACACGTATCCCCAAGGTCCAGGAACTTGTTGAGAGTTTCTTTAAACGCAAACCCAACAAGAGCGTTAACCCGGATGAAGTTGTTGCAGTAGGTGCCGCTATCCAGGGTGCAGTGTTAACCGGTGAAGTAAAAGATGTTCTTTTACTTGACGTAACACCATTGAGCCTGGGTATCGAAACTTATGGTGGTGTAATGACCCGTTTGATCGATTCAAACACAACTATCCCTACCAAGAAATCTGAAACTTTCTCTACTGCAAGTGATAATCAACCTGGTGTTGAAATACATGTTCTGCAGGGCGAAAGGCCGATGTCTAATCAGAATAAGAGCCTTGGTAAATTTAACCTGGCCGATATTCCACCTGCTCCGCGCGGTGTACCTCAGATCGAAGTAATTTTTGACATCGATGCGAACGGTATTCTTCATGTTACTGCAAAAGATAAAGGAACTGGTAAAGAACAGAAGATTCGTATTGAAGCTGGTAGCGGTTTAAGCAAAGAAGAAGTTGAAAAGATGAAGGCGGAAGCCCGTGCCAATGAATCACAGGATAAAGAAGCACGTGAGCGCGTTGAAAAAATCAACCAGGCCGATGGATTAATCTTCCAGACAGAAAAACAAATTAAGGAATACGGAGACAAGATTCCTGCAGATAAAAAACAACCTATCGAAGCAGCACTTGGAAAACTTAAGGAAGCCCATAAATCACAGGATCTGGCAGCCATCGACGCAGCAACCGCAGAGATGAATACAGCCTGGACAGCAGCCTCTGAAGAGATATACAAAGCTCAGTCAGCTGGTGCAGGTGGTGCCCAGGGTGGTCAGCAAGGACCTGAAGGTCCAGGTGCCGGCAACCAGCAAGGTTCCGGATCAGAGAATGTAACTGATGCTGAATTTGAAGAAGTGAAGTAATCTGAAGAAGTGAAGTAATTTGAAGAAGTGAAATAATAAATCTTGATTTAATTTTTCAGAAAGCTGTTCCGAAAGGGGCAGCTTTTTGCGTTTGACGTCCACTCAATAATATTGCTTAGTACAACCTGGATTCGTAAGAACGCTAATAGTAACCGGTTCTGGTCGATTAATATTTTCATCTTTATAAAAAAATATATGATGACAAAAGCTATTACCGGACCTTACAAGGATGAATCAACCAATATTATCTATCAGTTACTTTTTTGTGATAATATGGATTTGTACAAGGCAAAGATCACAACACCTTATCAATACCCGTTTGACGTTTTGTTTGCTCCTTATAGCTCTGTTAATGATCTGCAGGAGATTATTAACGACGATACTTCAGATCCGAGGGTTAGGATACTCGCGTGCAACAGGCTAAACATGGCAGGTCAAAAACCCGCATTCCAGGAGCTGCTTGCTGTGATAATAGAAGTTGGTCTTGACAACGGCCTTGATGTTTTAGCTTCATTTCAAAATGGAACGGCACGGTATATCAATCATACGGGTAAAGTATTGGTATGGGAAACATCAACAGATCAGAAAGCAAATGAGATAACCAATGCGCTTTTCCAAAACGGTGAAGAAGTGATTGCCAAAATCGGACCCTGGGATAAACCCAGAAGGCCACAACCGGCGAAAGGTAATGTGCGTCTTACCTTCCTGGTTTCAGATGGTTTATATTTTGGTGAAGGTCCCATTGATATTTTATTTAAAGATCCGTTGGCAGCACCCACAATACATTCAGCTACGCAGCTGATGGCATACATAACCGAAAAGGCATTGGCTGAAGATGTTGAAGCGGTAAGCCGATGATTTGAATATCTTTGATCTTCATGAACTGTTAGAAATGGAGATCTTATTAACCGGCAATGTGATCTGGAGTTATGACTTCGAGATCAGTCAACGGCAACCAGCCCGGGACATCTTTGCTCATGTATCGGGAATGCTACCCTTGCATTCGCACCAGGGTGAAATTATCTTAACCGCCGGCGGCTTATCGATAGTCGGAGATGTGAATCTTCATATAAATAACAATGAATTTGAACAGCTGTACCTTGGATTTGATGAAGTATTTACAAGGGCAATGGTGAAAAATTTCGGATTGTTCTGGCAGCCGCTACGAATCGTGTTTAATAAAAACTATCATCGTAAGACGATCTACCTGGTAATTGATTACAAAATGTTCAGTGCGAAAAACAAGTTGTGGTTCAACACGCTTCAGCAGGTCTTGTCTTAAGATGATAGCCGGACAACCGAAAATAATCCCTTTATCTTTTGATACAGGTTTCGTAGATTCGGTACTAAATTTTATGACAAAAAAAGCGCTGAACTATATTCTGCTGGCCACCATAGTTGCCGGTGTACTCGATATCCTGGCGGCATTCTTAAACGTCTATCTTAGTTCCGGCGGTAAACCCGGTATGGTGCTCAAATTTATCGCGAGTGGAATCTATGATAGAAAAGCTTTTGCGGGTGACGGTAATTATGAGATCATCGGGCTTGCTTTACATTTTTTGATCACCTTTATATTTGTTGTTTTTTACTTCCTGTTGTTTTCCAAAAATGAAAGGGTTAAAAGACAATGGTTGTTAGCCGGCATTATTTACGGCACTTTGATTTGCCTGTTTATGAATTTCGTGGTATTGCCCCTTTCCAATACGCCGGAGTCGCCGTTCAGGTTTTTTCCTTTGTTTAAATCTGTTATAATACAGATTATAGCAACCGGTCTTCCTATTACGTATTTACTCAGACGTTATTAAAATTTCTTTTTTTCTATTTTAGAATGTGCTTTTAAATATTCGGGCAGGGCTGCAGAGCCATACCAGGTAAATATTTCCGTCTCAAATATGTTTGCTTTAATTGCAGGATCCATTTGTAACATGGCAGTTGCTTCTTCTTCCGTTTTTGCATTGAGAATGAATATCCCCCGGTAAGTTTTGTCGTTTTTGCCCAATGGACCTGCAACTACCAGCTTCCCGCTCTGCGCCAGTCGGTTTATATTATCCATATGCCCCCTGAACAAACTGTCCGTTATTTTTTTGTCGCTTGTTGTATTTTTCCCCGTTTTCAGGATTACGAGGATATATGACTTCATTCCATAATCATCTCCGCCAAGGGATGCAGCCAGTTTCTCGTCATATTCGGGATTGTCCTTCTGTGCAAATGATCCAGCCATGATATTGAATAGCAAAATAGTTGTGATAATTTTTTTCATATCAGATTAGTCTATGGTTATTAATCGGGTTGTTTAAAAAGCTTTTTTATTGCTGGCTCCGGAACCGCCTGCTCTTGCCATTTCAATCATTATTCCCAGCTCGCTCACCAGGCCGTCGGTAGAACCACCAAAGCCAACTGACTTAAACCTGATCCTGCTGTTTGTATCGATTACAAATTTTGTGGGAATTCCATCAACCTTGAAAGCTTCCACTGTTTTGCTGTCCATATCCATCAACACGTGAAAAGGATATGCATTCTTTTCTATGAACTCGGCCACGTTCATTTTCACCACATCTTTTTCGCCGTTCTCCCAGGTATCAATAAAAACAAATTTCACATCTTTGTCTTCCTTATATTTTTCTACAGCCGTCTTCATCCCCGGAAACGATGCCTTACAAGGGCCACACCAGGTTGCCCAGAAATCAACAACCACTATTTTACCCTTCAGGGAAGCAAGAGTAACTTCGTTACCCTGCATATCTTTTAAAACAAATGCAGGCGCCGATTCATTAATCATCTTCTTGGCAAGCTCTGACCTTGTTTTTTCGAGGTTGGCAGCTTCCAGGACTGCAATATAACCGGTCCAGGATTCAGCAAAATTATTTTGAGCCAGGTAAATCCTTTTCAACTGTTCCTTCATTTTTGGCGAAGACTTGCCATCACGGACAAATCCCTCCAGTGTTGTCTGTGCTTCTTTTGGACCCTTTACCTTTTCTGTATATGCGGCAAACGACTCATTCATCGAAACATCTTTTCCTTTTATAGATTCAACCGCTTTTTTCTGAATATCATAGGCTTTTTGATATTCTTTTGAATGATATAGCAACAACGCATAGGTATCAGCATACATATTATATGTGCTCTCCATGTTTTTTCTGTACTGCGCTTCTGTTACATATGAAGGTTTATTTTTAGTTTCGGCAATCATTTCCTTTACAAGTTCAAGGGACTTTGCAGAAAGTTCTTTACCAATTTCAAGATTGCCTGGTTTTGCGTCAATACTTTCCCCGGATTCTTTCCAGCCTATAGTGTTATACAAACCAGCCAGGCTACCCTTATCCGTGATGTCAGCTGCATATTCTTTTGCCTTTTCAGCATTACCCACATTAGCATATTTAGCAGCTACGGAATATGCAAACTGACTCAGTAATTTTTTGTCTTTTTCTGTGCCCCCCGTCCATTCTTTCTTTAATTCTAAATAGAGTGCCGCCTGTTTGTCCGCATCCTTTTCAGCATAAAACTTATCAACTTTTGCGTTTTTCACCCAATTACCATCAGGGAAACGTTTTTTTATCAGGCTGTCGATTTCCGCTGCCTTTTCTTTATCCTTAAACTTATTTGCATAATATATTTTGGCAGAATTCAGTTCAGCTTCCGTAGTAGAGGAACTGTTTATAGCGGCTTCGAGTGCCTCCTTCATAGTGGCAAGGTCTGCTTCATCTTTTGAAATAGTTAAGAGTTCAGCCACTTGTATAGGTTTTTTTTGTTTGATTGAAGGGTCAGCAGCCAGCTCATCTTTGTTCCATATTAATGCAGCATCAATATCTCTTCTCAGCCCCCACATTTCTCCAAAGGCGTTATACCCCTGGCCAACACTCTTCATCGCTCCCGGCACTGGTTTTCCCGATGCAGCATATAACATGGTAAAATATCCTTTGTCGCTATTGTTATCTCTTTTTTCGTCTTTTGAAAAAGTAAGAAAGATTGCCCTGGTAGTATCATTGGTTGTAAAATCACCGGTATAGATATTTCCTTTTTTCAACAACTTAATTTCCCTGACAACCGGCACAACACCTTCCATCAGGTAAACAAAAGCCTCGGGATTTTCAACACCGAAAAGTTCTGTACCTGTAGTATTATAAGTGATGCTGATTTTTTCACCTGGCTTTGGCTTTTCGGGTTCAAATTTAAGTGCCTGTTGGGCATTTAGAATATTTGAGAAAACACCAGCAAACAGGATTACAAAAAGAGCATGGAGTTTCATGATAAGATTAATTAGGTGAGGAATGAGAGATACTAAATATAAGCATTCCGACCTTAAAACGGACAGGCATAAACACCTGAAATTCGCTTAATCGTATTGAAATTATTCCCGGATGATACCCATCTTTTTCATAAGGAATGAAGCATTTTTATTACGGGCAACACCGCGCCGGAGTGTATAATCAAACAACAATTCGCCATCTTTTATGGTGCTTTCAAAACAATAATTATCTACCTGCCCGGGAAGATCCTGCTCAAGCACAGAAAGCGAAAGATCATGGGTTGCAAACAGGGTGAGACAATTGAAGTCGATCAATTTCCTGATGAATTGCTCTGATCCATGGGTTTTATCATCCGAATTGGTCCCGCGAAGAATTTCATCTATGAGTACAAGGGCAGGAACACTGCTTTCAAGCTTATCAATGATAGCCCGCAGTTTTTTTAATTCGGCCATGAAATACGAGGTGTTTTCCTGCAATGAATCACCAACCCGGATGGAAGAAAGGATAATCATCGGCTTGAATACAAATTCCCTGGCATTCACCGGCGCACCACATTGGGCCAGTACAAGATTAACTCCAAGAGTACGGAGAAAAGTTGTTTTACCAGACATATTTGAACCGGTCAGGATTATCAGTTTTTCCTGGCGGCCGAATTCAATTGAATTTGGCACATTGACACGTGGAGGAATCAGGGGATGAGCCATGTCTTTTGTTAAAATAGCCATTTCATCCCTTACTAACGGGAATGTATAGCCGGGATTGTTAAAACAGAAGCTGCCCAATGAATTCAGCAATTCAATCCTTCCGACAATATCGATCCACGAGTCGAACTTGTTTTTGTAAATTGACTTCCAGCCTTCCAGTTTTAGCATAACCTGGATATCGTAAAGGAAAAACCCGTTTAAAACCACGAATACGATCAGGTTGAGTCGCTGGTCGAATAAAGATGATAAACGGGCAAGTTGATAAATACCCGTCCCGGCATCGGTAGCTTCATTCCCCGCGATTTTGAGTAAGGAAGCGTTTGCCGGCTCTATGTGCGAAAACATTTTCAGGATCCCTGCATACTGATCGAGTATTGCCTGCTTTTTTGTGATCAGTTTATGTTGTCCGAAAATATATTTCGAAAACATTCCTATAATCGACCAGGCGATGGCGAGCCCAATGAGTAAGGGACCAAGTTCATCCTTGTCAAGAAAATGATAAAATGCCCATATGTTAAATGCCGGTACAATATAACGGGCAAACTGGAGCCATTTCTGATTCAGCATTTTATTGGGCTCCTTTAACCACATGCGGATGTCATAAAGAGTGCCTTCCCTTTCATCGTGAAGCAGCCCGTGCGCAGTAATAAGTTGCCTTTGTAAAGGCTGGTCAGCCATAATCTTTACAGCTTGCTGGTAAGATTCAATTGTATCTGCATCCTGCAATGGTTTTTGCAGAGCCCCGCTCAAAAATTCAGAGCCAAGCCGGGTGGTGGTCCTGTTAAGCATACCATACAATGAACCGGCACCAAATATATCAAGGTCTGCTGTATAATTTTTTGGATCGGTGTAAGCGGCGCCGTTATCGAATTCATTTCGACCACCACTTAGCATAGCCAGTTCGTTCCGGTTAATAAAAAGGAGTTTTTCGGTAAGCCTTTTTTTGTCCTGAAAGTTCAAAGCCAGCCTAAGGCTTATAATAAAAAGGATAATACAAATTGCTGCCGCTACCAGGTCGCCGGTGCCAGAGGTTTGTTTGATGCTTTGATAGATAAACCAGCAGGCCAATAAAAATGATACTCCCCTGAGCGTTGAAGTCAGCAGAAGCCGGTTATTGATTTTTTTAAGCGCTTCATCATGCTTTTGGAAATTCTCTCTATAAAAAGCTTTGGGGGATAACATCTGTTTTAAATTACTTTTTGATTATGAACGCATGAGCACCTGGACGGTTTCCGGTGATTGTTGTTTAAGTACCACGGTCATTCCTGCCGTAAGTTGAGCCAGCACTTCTTCACGATAGTGCCTGATAGTGAGTAAACGAAGATTTTTTTCAACCTGTACTTCAAAATAATCTGAAGCTGCGATGGCAAGTTTTTGAATCTTATCCTCCCGGTCGTCCATGCAGATATGTACAGAAACGGCCCCGGTTTGTATAAGCCTTGGTTCTATTTTATACTCTTCAAACAAATCATATAAACGACCTATCAGTTTTTCACCGACAAAGGAAAAATCATTTGAATGCAGGTGCATAAGCACTTGCATATCCTTCAAAACAATGATCGGCGGCAGTGAAGGACGCATACTGTTATGTATTACAGTTCCGGGAACGGTTTTATCCAGGAAAGATTTAACCAGCAATGGTATATTTTTATTCTGGAGTGGTTTGATGGTTTTTGGATGGATCACCTGCGCTCCATAATAAGCCATTTCAATTACTTCATCATAGTTCAGTTCGTTTAACACCTGTGCGTCCGGAAAAGCCTTTGGATCTGCATTCATTACACCTTTCACATCTTTCCATATCGTTAAGTCAGTTGCATTGATCATGTTGGCGAAAACAGCCGCGGAATAATCACTTCCTTCCCGTCCAAGTGTGGTGCTTTCATTTTCCTGAGTAGCGCCGATAAAACCCTGGGTAACTAAAAGGCCAACCGTTTCAAGCAATGGCAATACATCCTCGTTTACCCTTGTATTCGTATATTCCCAATTTATTACTCCATCCCTGAAACTATTGTCGGTGCGGATAATATCCCTTACGTCAAGCCACTGATTAGGTATATGGGTTTCATTTAACCAGGCGCTGAATAAGCATGAAGAAAGTAATTCGCCTACACAAACCACCTGGTCATAGTAATAGTCAAAATCACGAACCGGTTTATCGTGTAACAGCCACTCAACTTCCGTAAAAAAGTCAGATAAACGGTTCAGCGTTTCATTGTAATGGGTAACCAGGAGGAATTTTGCAATGTTCAGATGATTTTGTTTTACAGCATTGAATAGCTGCAACGCCTCATCCCTGTTACCTGCATAAAAGGATTCCGCTACTTTTTCAAGTGCGTTTGTCGTTTTGCCGATCGCCGAAACAACGATTATTAATTTTTCGGGCTGATAGGAACGAACGATTTCTGCAGCCTGCTGTATTTTTTCCACTCCATTAACACTGGCCCCGCCGAATTTGAATACTTTCATACGGTCATAATTATTTTTATTTGTCGTATGGAACGCCCTGCAATATTTCGCCAGTTTATCGAAAAGGCTTACAGGGGCGTTTCATACCGTCATAACTGATTTTTAATTGTGGTATGGAATGCCCTGGAACAATTTGCCAGTGTATCGGAAAGGTTTTACAGGGGCGTTTCATATAAGTCGGTAAATGTCGTAAAATTCTTCAAATCGCTTTCAAAGATTACATTTGTTTAATGCCAGAAATTACTACCACATGAATAATCTGAACCGCAAGATCTATACACTCGATGAATTTACCATCCAACAAACAAAAGGATTTCCAAATGCCACCGGTGAATTGAGTGGATTACTTCGTGATATCGGGCTGGCTTCAAAACGTGTTAATGTTGAGGTGAATAAGGCCGGACTTGTAGACATACTAGGCAAAGCAGGCAGCATCAATGTTCAGGGAGAGGATGTTAAGAAGCTTGATCTTTTCGCAAACACCCAGTTTATGGGAGTACTGCAGCATGGAGTGAGCTGCGCCGGTATTGTAAGTGAAGAGCTGAACGACTATGTTGCTTTTGATGATGCAGTGAATAGAGACTCAAAATATGTCTGCCTCTTTGATCCCCTGGATGGTAGTGGAAATATTGATGTAAATGTGGCTATCGGAACTATTTTCAGCGTTTACCGGAGAGTAACAAAAAAAGGGGAACTCGCAAATGAGTCAGACTTTCTGCAGCCCGGGATTAAGCAGATAGCTGCGGGTTATATTGTTTATGGCTCTTCCACGATGCTTGTTTATGCCACCCGACGCAGCGTCAATGGATTTACACTTGATCCTTCAATCGGTGAATTTTGTCTTAGCCACCCGGATCTCAAATGTCCGCCCGCAGGCAATATTTATTCTGTTAATCATGGAAGTTTTTTCGAATATAGTAAAGGAGTACAAAATTATATCGATGCCTGTCAGCGCAAAACTGCTGAGGAAGGCGGGCCTTATACTCAACGTTATACAGGCAGCATGGTATCTGATCTGCACCGTAACCTTATCAAAGGTGGTATATTTATGTATCCCGGACTTACCGGTCACCCTTCCGGTAAATTAAGGTTGATGTATGAATGCAATCCATTTGCTTTTATAATGGAGGTGGCCGGCGGTAAGTCCACTAATGGCAGTACAAGAACGCTCGACATTCAACCCCAATCAATCCATCAGCGCAGCCCGCTATTTATCGGAAGTAAAAAGATGATGGAAGAACTGGAAACGTTCCTGGCCTGATACAAGCGTGATTAACGCTGATTTGTGTCGTCTTTTTTAGATAAATTGCATGTTAGTGTCTTTTAGTTTTATTATTCAAACGATACAATGGTAATAATCGGGGTCAAAAATCTTGTAAAAAAATATGGTCAGTTCGAAGCCGTTAAGGGAATAAGTTTTGACGTGCATGAAGGCGAAATCTTTGGTTTATTAGGACCAAACGGGGCGGGCAAATCAACTACACTTGAAATCATCGAGACACTCAGGGAGAAAACTTCGGGTGAAGTAACCGTAAATGGATTCAATCTTGACGAAGATCCTAACGAAATAAAGAAGGTGATAGGGGTTCAGCTCCAGGCTTCCGGATTTTATCCCGGACTCTCGCTCGTTGAATTGATTCATCTTTTTTGCGGTCTCTATAATCACAGCGTGGATCCGATGGCTTTGCTTAAAACAGTAAACCTTGAAGACAAGGCAAAAAATAAATACAAGGAACTTAGTGGTGGACAGAAACAACGGTTTTCAATAGCTACCACACTAATCAATAAACCCAGGATCATATTCCTGGATGAACCTACAACCGGTCTGGACCCCCAGGCTCGTCGCAATTTATGGGACCTGATCACCGATATCCGGAAACAAGGTACAACCATTATCATCACTACTCACTACATGGATGAAGCTGAAGTTTTATGTGACCGTGTGGCAATCATAGACGCCGGCAAAATCATCGCTATGGATACTCCTGACAAACTTGTTGACAACCTGGTTGCCACGGGTTTTGAAAGACCAAAGGAAGTAAAAAAAGCGAACCTTGAAGATGTATTCATTAATCTGACTGGTCACGATCTCAGGGCGGAAAGCTGATCCGTAAATCATAACTCAAAACAATGGCAATACAAACCGGTGACCCAAGATATCCAATCGGAAAATATATTGAAAAGGAGTTTTCCGATGTTCAGAAAAAGCAATGGCTTAGTGATATTAAATATTTGCCGGGTTTGATTGAATATTGCATTCAGAACCTGGATGAAGCGCAGCTTGATACACCTTACAGGGATGGCGGATGGACAGTGAGACAGGTAGTACATCATGTGGCCGACAGTCATATGAATGCCTATATCCGGTTTAAACTCGGATTAACGGAGAACAATCCTACGATTAAACCTTATGAAGAAAGCTTGTGGGCGGAACTTGCCGATACAAAAACGATTCCTATCAATGTTTCACTAACCTTATTACATGCGCTGCATCTTCGCTGGTTCGCTATACTTGAAGCGATGACCGATGATGATTTTAAAAAGACAGTATTTCATCCCGAAAAAAAACAGGATCTCACATTATGGTACCTGCTTGGATCATATGCCTGGCACGGGAAACATCATGTAGCCCATATTACGACCCTGCGGGAAAATCGGAACTGGTGATCTGAGAACTGTTGATCAAAGATGTGCATGAAGAGATGAAAATAAATGATAAGTATAAAAACCAATAGTATTGATATACAGGGTTAAATAATTCGCGCTGGTTCAAAATAAAGTGAAGGTGATTAAAATTAAAATGAAGGTGATTAAATTAACTGTTGAATGAAAGATCTGAAATGGAAAACGCTGAAATCCGAATATTTATTTAAAGATTTGTGGTTCACCGTTCGCAATGATACCTGTGAAAGACCTGACGGTAAAATAGTAAGTCCTTATTATGTATACGAATTCCCAACCTGGGTGAATGCAGTTGCACTTACTGTTGAAGGGAAGGTGATATTGGAAAGACAATATCGCCATGGCTCGGGTGAAGTAGGATGGGAGATTCCTGGTGGCTGTGTGGATGATTCAGACGCCACCTATAAAGACGCAGTGGCCCGTGAACTGCTGGAAGAAACCGGTTATGTATTCGATAACTATGAATACCTGGGTAAAACTTCTTCTAATCCTTCTACCAACAATAACTGGATGCATATGTACCTGGCTACCGGGGGCAAACTCGTACAGACCCAGGAACTAGATGATAACGAAGATATCGAAGTCCACTTGTTTACTATCGAAGAGGTAAAAGACCTGCTTCGCACCAACCAGCTTACTCAAAGTATGCATGTAACAAGCTTGCTCTATGCATTGAGAAAACTCGGTGAGTTGAAGGACCTTTGATTAAATATCAACCTCTCCAACAATAAAAACGCTTCCACAAATCAGAACCAGGTCGGACTTGTTTGCATGATGCAGTGCGTTGCTCAATGCTGTATTCACATCAGGATAACAGTCACCGGTAAGGCCAGCTGCCATCGCTTTCTGCTGTAGCAGTTCAGCATCCAGGGCACGCGGGATCTGCGCCCTGGTAAAATAATACTTTGCTGTTTTAGGAAGAAGCGACAATACCTTTTCGATCTCTTTGTCTTTTACCATTCCAAGAATGATATGCAAATGGTGATAATCGGTGAGTTCAATTTGTGCCACGAGTTGTTTGATCCCATCTTCATTATGCGCAACATCAAGCACAACCATCGGATGTTCATGTTTTACATCCCAACGGCCATGAAGGCCAGTCAATGTTTTTACCTGTGAAAGACCGGTTTGCGCTGCCGTTTCATTTATCTCGTAACCAAGCATCCGCAACTGGTGAACAGTTTCCAATACGGTGATTAAATTTTTTGTCTGATAATAGCCTGGAAGGTCAAGCAGATAATTAGATCTGTCAATATGGTGCTGGCTGTCTACACCCGTCATCAGCTTATGGTGTTCATATTTCCATTCGGCAACATACTGGCGCTGGTCAGCAAAAAAAACCGGGGCTTGTTTTGCGGCACCGATGAGTTCAAAGATGGAAGCTGTTGTTTTATCGGTTTCTCCTATTACTACCGGCACACCTTTTTTTATGATCCCACCTTTTTCAATGGCGATTTTCTCAATGGTATTTCCCAGGATATTCATATGATCCAGGCCAATGTTTGTAATAACCGACACTAATGGGATAACTATGTTTGTAGAGTCAAGACGCCCGCCCAGACCGGTTTCGATGATGGCAATCTCTATATCCTTTTCAATAAAATACTCAAAAGCCATGGCAACTGTGATCTCAAAAAACGAAGGTTCGAGTTTATCAATCATCGGCCTTATTTTTTCTACAAACCTGATCACAAAATCCTGGGCAATCATCGCGCCATCAACGCGGATACGTTCCCTGAAATCTTTTAAATGAGGGGAGGTATACAAGCCGGTTCTATAACCAGCGGATTGCAAAATGGCTGCGAGCATATGGCTCGTGCTACCTTTACCGTTAGTTCCCGCAATATGAACAGATTTTAATTTGTCCTGGGGATTGCCAAGGTATTCACACAGAGCTAAAGTATTGGTAAGATCAGATTTATAAGCACTGACACCGATACGGCTATACATTGGAAGGCGCGTAAAGAGGTAATTGATCGTTTCATCGTAATTCATACTATAACAAAACTAATGAACCCTGATGAAGGATGAGAGAAGAATAGCAGAACACGATTAATTTTTCAGGCGAAAGTTGAATACAATTGTTCCTACAGACTCTGCTTCACCACTATTGAAGCGGACCTGCATAGCCTTACGTTTTGCAATTGCCTTCATTGATGCATCAGAAGTGGTTGAACCCCTGGGTTGATATTCTGCGGAAACAACATTGCCACTTTCATTTACTTTAATGTCCATGGCAACCTTTGCATTTTCATTGAACTCATCCTCAAATGCCGGTACACCGGTAACGCGACGTCCCTGCAGACCCCTGGAAATAGAAACACCACCAGTGCCGCGACCACCACCTTCATAGTTTTTTGAATCCGGATTACCCCCGGGCTTGCCCTGGTCACCAGTACCACCAGCTATACCCTGGTTACCACCTTTTTTATAGGAATCAGACTCATTGCCACCTTTTCCATCGCCGGCTACACCTTTAAATACCGCTTTAGGTTTAGGAGCGGGAGGAGTTGGATTTGTAACGGGAGCCGGTCTTGAAACCGGTTTTTCAACTATCTCTTTTTCAGGTGCTTTTTTTGCATCAGGTTTCGTAACGCGGGGTTTTACAATCTCAGGTGCGTCTTTATCTTTGTCGTCAGTTTCAATATCCTTTACAGGCTCAGAAACAGCAGGAGAAGCTTTTGGTGGGGTGTATGCAGGTCTTGCCTGTGATGGAGCAGGGCGGTCGGGCGACATTGGCTGATCTTCACCAAGGCCCATATCACTATTGCCAAGATTCACTTCGATACCTTCTTCCGGTGGTTCCGGCGGTTGGGTTGGAAGCGTCCATTTTACAAATAGAAAAATGACCAGCAGACAGGCACAGATCACTGCCGTATATCCACTTGCTTTTGCATTTTTCTTAGATTCAAAATTATCCGTGATATAATTATTATCGCCCATTTTCCCGCGTTTACCCGGTAAATTTAGTATTGTTTGGTCTATAACGATACAAAGAATATGCTAATTGCAGAACGGTCCTAATCTGAACTGTTAAAAATTATGAATAGAGGAGTCGACAATGTTAAAAATCACAAATAGAAAGTTGATAAATTAATAATTTCAGTGAATCCGGGGGCATCATCAAAATCTGAAAATATCATAGGTGAAACGTAATATCGTTATACATACTACAATAAGGAAGAACACCCTGATGAACCGGTTGCCTTTTAAAATAGCAAGCCTTGCTCCGACAATGCCACCCGCTGCATTACAAATTGCCATGGGCACTGCAATGGCATACATCACCTTCCCGGCGTAAACGAAAAAAACAATTGATCCCAGGTTTGTAGCCAGGTTCACAAATTTCGCATGGGCACTTGCTTTCAGGAAGTCCTGTCCAAGTACTGCTATAAAACAGATGATAAGAAAGCTTCCTGCACCAGGCCCGATAAATCCATCATAAAATCCAATGATAAGACTGATTACAGCTGCATATAAAAACAACCTTTTTGGTGGAAGGTTTTTTTCGATATGAGTTCCGAAATTTTTACGGCTATAAGTATAGATCGCTACAGCAATCAATATGCAAAGAAGGAATGGTTTCATAAATTGATTGCTAACAAGAGTCAGCAACTTTGAACCAACCAGGGCCGCGCAAAATGCTATAACGGCCATCATAAGAAGCAACTTCAGATGAACCTTCACTTTGCGGGCATATTGTATGGAGGCGAAAGCAGTTCCGGTAAAGGCTGGAATCTTAAGCGTTCCGATTACGTTGGATACGGGATACATTGGTAGCAACACCAGTGCCGCCGGTGTTTGAATAAGCCCACCGCCGCCAACTATCGCATCTACGAATCCTGCAAGGAAAGCTGCGATACACAAGAGTATCAGTTCAGTTGTCATTGTTATTTTAGAGTATCAATTCAGTTGTCATTGTTATTTTGTGAAGTACTCAAAGGATGTTTGGCCGGAAGAGCTTTACTTTCCAACGCTGAAAAATCTGAAACAGGTTTTGTTGAACTGATATTAGCCAGCACCAGACCGGTAATAACAAGTGCGCCGCTGATAATATGGATTCCCATTATTTGTTCATCCAGTATAAGCACTGCTTCCAGCGTGCTGAATATCGGGATAAGATTTCCAAACAGAGCCGTTCTTCCTGATCCCAGTCTTGCGATCGCAGCGTTCCAGCATAGATAAGAAATTACGCAGGCACCG
>NZ_DATHKG010000128.1:0-2125 GCF_035489435.1 Flavitalea sp. | reverse complement strand
CCCCTCCTACTATGATGCAAGAGTGCTGCTTCGATTAAAAATTATTTTTGGATCTTGGTATAGTGATTTCGCTTTTTGTATAACTAGTTATTTAGCACTGGTTTGTTTTTTTATTAAGCATCCTACAATTAACGGTCCGGGACTTACCCTGCCGCAAGGTCTCTTTCAAGATTATAAAAATGGGCGGCTGTAACCTTCGCAAAGAACGATCACTCAGTTTCCTGAACGTCGCAAGAGGGGCTAACGGTGAACCGCCCAATCAGCTCAATATTTTAACTTACCAGTATTAGTATTCATTTTATCCATTGATCATCTGCAACTTACTATTTGTTTTATCGCAGTAAAAAGAAGATGTGCGGCTCCTCCAGAGCAAGCACAACTTCTTTTTACGCTGCAATCGCAGGTTCTTTTAGTGGCGACAACATTCCGCGTTGATAAACTTCTTTATTCACCCACACTGCCCGTATCCGTAACAGTAAATGTTTCGCTATCCTGATAATCGCTTTGTTTGCAGGCATTTTGTCTTTATACCGGTAATAGAGCTCTTTTAATGCCGGGTCTTTTTTTATAGCCGACCAACTGGCTTCAATCAGGATTGGTTTTATATGTTTGTTTGCCCGGTTGGTCATGCCAAGCCTGGAATATTTATCATTGCTACTATATATGTCCGGAACCAAGCCCACATAAGAACACAGCAGATCTTTATTTTTAAACCGCTTCATATCAATGAGCTCGGTTTGAAGGGTCAGCGCTGTTATTAAACCAACACCATCAACACTCCGTAAAAGATCATGGATTTCTCTAAGTTCTTCATTCTGCCTGATCAATCCTTCCAGTTTATTGGTGATTTGGACAATCACCGTTGAGCGATGTTCATACTCATCCAGGAGATGACCTAACGTAAACTCCTTCGATTGAACGGTTAGTTCAATTTCCCGAAGCCGGCAAATTACCTGCTTTGTGAGCTCTGCTAGTTTTTCTTCAACCGGAAGGCTGTAACACATGAGGTAATGCTTTAATCGGTTTATCGTTGCGGTCCGGTCATTGACCATGGACTTTCTATAACGAACCAACGCTCTGATGGCTTCAATTTTTTCGTCCGGAACGTAAATCCCTTGCAAAGTCCCTTTTGAACATTCAAAGGCAAGTTTACGCGCGTCGCGTTTGTCAGTTTTGGTTTTTCGGTCTTTGTCACTGGTTGGAATATCAGCCGCATTGACCACAATACAATCCACATTCAACTCCTTGAATAACCGGTACGCTCCAAAACCAGAAAAACCTGCCTCATATACCAAATTGATTTTTTCGATCCCCGGAAACTTGTCTTTCAGGGTTTTGATCAGCTGTTTTCCGTCAGGATCCTGAGCAAATGACGCCGCTTTTTCCCCATTGTAGACCACACAAACCTTCCAATTGGTTTTATGTACATCCAGGCCTACAAAAATTGTTTGACCTGCAAAATTGACTTGATTACCTTTGAACATGGTTCTTGATTTTGAATGATTAATGTTGTTTTGCAATTACAAAAATCACTTATTTCAAGAACCTTTTTTCATTTTAACGATCCCCCCGCATACATAAGACCTTCGCAGGAGGGGAGCTTAAATGTCTTAATATTGCACCCTCTATGAATCAACTTCGCATCGCCACCTACAACCTCAGATACGCAAACGATAAAGACACGGGTAATTTATGGGTCGACAGAAGCCCTGTGGTTATCAATCTTATCCGGTTTCACGATTTTGACATCTTGGGCACACAGGAAGGCGTTAAAGCACAACTTGACGATATAAGTACTCCTTTACATTATTATCAAAGGTTTGGTGTGGCCAGGGACGATGGTAAAGAAGCTGGTGAACACTCCGCCATTTTTTTTAAAACGGAAAAATTCAAGCTGATTAAAGGTGGGAATTTCTGGCTCTCGGAAAAACCTCAGTCCCCTGGCCTGGGCTGGGATGCAAAACACAACCGTCTTTGCACCTGGGTTGAACTGGAGATAAAGGACAACCAGGAAAAGATTTTCGTTTTTAACGCACATTTTGACTATCACGGTGTCAAAGCCCGCGAAGAGAGCAGCCGGCTCGTGCTTGAAAACATCACTGAAATTGCGGCTGGCAATAAATGT
>NZ_DATHKG010000127.1:0-6369 GCF_035489435.1 Flavitalea sp. | reverse complement strand
CTGTGAGTGAACCTCCTCCTTTTACCAGGTGGCGGATTGATTCAGGAAGATCATTCATATCCTTTGCAACATTATCATCACTGATCACCTTTGCAGCACGCTCAAGCAAACGACTGTGCAGATAGAATACGTCACCAGGATAAGCCTCACGGCCCGGTGGACGGCGCAGTAACAGCGAAACTTCGCGATAAGCTACAGCCTGCTTTGACAGATCATCATAAATGATCAATGCAGGGCGACCTGTATCACGGAAAAACTCTCCTATCGCTGCACCGGCAAAAGGAGCATAGAATTGCAATGGAGCCGGTTCAGAAGCAGAAGCCGCAACAATGGTTGTAAACGCCATCGCACCATTGTCTTCCAGAGTTTTCATCACACCGGCAATAGTTGAAGCTTTCTGACCGATCGCAACATATATACAGTAAACTGGTTTACCTGCAGTATAAAATTCTTTCTGATTGATAATAGTATCAACTGCGATAGCTGTTTTACCAGTCTGACGGTCACCGATTATCAATTCACGCTGTCCACGCCCGATAGGAATCATCGCGTCGATAGCTTTCAAACCTGTTTGCAAAGGTTCTTTCACCGGTTCACGGTAGATAACACCAGGAGCTTTACGTTCCAGGGGCATTTCATATAATTCACCTGTAAGTGGTCCCTTACCATCGATAGGCGCACCAAGGGTATTTACCACACGACCAAGCATACCTTCTCCCACTTTAATAGAAGCGATCTTGCCGGTTCTTTTTACCTGGGCTCCCTCTTTAACGGCACTTGGATCTCCCATCAATACCACACCCACATTGTCTTCCTCAAGATTCAATGCAATCGCCCGAACACCATTTTCAAATTCAACCAGTTCACCACTGCTTACGTTGTTTAATCCGTAAACACGGGCTATACCATCACCCACCTGTAAAACAGTACCTACTTCTTCCAGGTCTGCTGAAGCATTAAAATTGCTCAGCTGCTGACGCAGGATAGCCGAAATTTCATCGGGTTTAATTTCTACCATGTTTTATTATTTAGTTTTAAGCTTTCAATTTACAGGCAGTTCCAGATTAAACTGCGGTGCCTGTTTACCGTGAATAATGTAATACTATACCAGATATATCTGCCTGAAATATACCTATCGTATATTATAGATAAAGTCGTTATTTAAGAATTGTTGTTTGATCGCATTCAGATCATAGCTGATACTTGCGTCAACGAGCGAATCACCCATTTGTAATACAAACCCACCAATCAATTCTTCTTTTACTTCTGTTTTTAGTTCTATGTTTTGTAAAGAAGTTGTAGCCTTAACTTTATCTATGATCATTTGCTTTAACTCTTCACTAGCCGGAACCGCAGTAATAAGCTTCACAACAAAAATGTCTTTCAACACCTTGTATTGATTGATATACGCAGTGATGATCTCCGGCAAAAATCCTTCACGGCCCTTTTTTATTAATAAACGGTTGAAACCAGCAACAATCTCGCCCACTTTACCTTCAGTTACCAATTGAAGTATTGTTTGTTTCTTATCCGGTGTGATAACCGGGCTACGAAGTATTACCAAAAAATCCCTGCTTTGTTTCAAAACCGACTGCAGGTACAACATATCGTTATACACACGATCAAGCTCGTTCCTTTCTATCGCTAACCCAATCAGGCTCTTCGCGTATCTGCCTGCTATCCGGGGATTTTGCATAATTTATTTTTACTGATTAAACAAAGAAGCATCTGCGAAACTTCAATGTAAAATGTTTGATTCAGGTTTAGCTCTGATAATTCAAATTCTGTTGGTCAACTTCTGTTAGTCACCTTCTGATAGTCAACTTCTGTTAGTCAACTTCTGTTAGTCAACTTGTGTAAGCCCAACTTCTGTTAGTTCAACTTCACGTCTGATGCCAGCTGGTGGATAAATGCCTCCTGTTCAGCTTTGTTATTTAATTCTCGACGCAATACTTTTTCTGCAACATCAAGCACAAGCAGACCAACCTGATTTTTAACATCTGTCAGTGCAGCCATTTTTTGTGTCTGGATAGCAGCGTTAGCTTCTGAAATGATCTTATTCGCTTCCACCTTGGCTTGTTCTTTAGCTTCGGTCAGAATCTTTTCTTTGATGTCGCGGGCTTCCTTCAGGATCTGCGCTCTTTCTTCACGGGCCTTGGCAAGCAGCGCTTCGTTTTCACTTTTCAACTGAGCCATTTCTGCCTTAACCCTTTCAGCGATTGCAATAGATTCCGCAATTCCCAGTTCTCTTTCTTTCAAAGAGGCCAATATAGGTTTCCAGGCAAACTTTTTCAGAATGAAAAACACGATACCAAAAGCCAGCAGGGTCCAAAGTAATAATCCAAACGAGGGGGTAAGTAAATCCATCTTTAATAATATTTATAACTGTTTAATCTCGCTTTTTAAATCATAAAAAATAATCACAAAAAAGATTACTGCATTCTCCGCCCTTTGCTTTGAATGCAGTAATAAGGTTGATTAAACGAACATAGCCAGGATACCTGCGATAACGGCGAAAAGGGCAACACCCTCAATAAACGCAGCAGTCAGGATCATGTTAGCACGGATGTCGTTACTGGCTTCGGGTTGACGGGCAATAGCTTCAACAGCTCCTTTACCAATCTGACCGATACCAATACCAGCACCGATTGCAGCTAAACCTGCTCCGAGTGCACCACCTGCATTCGCCCAGGGTACTTCGCTTAACAAAATTGTCAAAAGATCCATAATTGTGTTTTTATATACTGATTAAAAAAAGACTAAGAAATCACTCACAACTCAAAACTCACCACTAACTCATAACTCATCACTCATAACTCATCACTCATCACTCATCACTCTTCTACGCTATAACTGCGTCATCAAATCCTTCTTTTTTCGGATGATGTGTATCATCGTGATGTGTGTCCTCATGATGATGTGTCTCTTCAATTGCCTGACCGATAAATACAGCTGTCAGATTGGTGAAAATGAAAGCCTGGATAAATGCCACCAGGATTTCGATCACATAGATGAAGACAGCGAAGGCTATTGAAATCGGAGAGAAACCCCAACCAATTGCTGCATTTAAGCCACCAAATATGAATATCAGGGAGATAAGACAGATTATGATAATGTGTCCCGCGAGCATATTCGCAAAAAGACGTATAATAAGTGCGAAAGGCTTTGTGAATATGCCAAGAATCTCAACAGGAACAAGAATGAACTTGATACCGCCCGGAACAGGGGGATTGAAGATATGGCTCCAGAAATGCCTGTTTGCACTAAACATGATAACAAAAAATGAAATCACTCCCAGGACAGCCGTAAATGCGATGTTGCCGGTAACATTTGCAGATCCCGGAATCAACCCGAAAATATTGTTGACTAATATGAAAAAGAAGATGGTAAGCAGGTAAGGGAGATATTTTTCATATTTCAACCCAAGATTTGGTTTAGCCACTTCATCTCTTACAAAAGTGATTACCGGCTCCACTGCATTTTGCAAACCTGTTGGTGCCTGTTTTACACCCACCCCGGTCTTATACTTTTTCGCAATATTAGTCATGATCAATACCAGGATAATCAGCGCAAGAAACATCTGCACCACATTTCGGGTAAGAGAAAGATCATAAACCTTTACTGTCTCATCAGTTGTCCCATCGGAAGTTACGGGATGGATTTTACCACGTTCTAACTTATAACCATTGTAAATCTCATGACCGTGATGAAACTTTGAAGACATAAATACATCCATACCGCGCTGGGGAGAATAAAGTATCACGGGTAATGGAATAGAAACATGATGCTTTTCGCCATCTTTGCCTTTATAGGAAAGAAAATGGAACTGGTGAGCGTCTAAAACGTGTTCAAAAATAACTTCATTCGCGTTAAAACCTTCCTTCGTGATATGTTCTTCTTCCTGCGTGTCGCCATTATCGTGATGCTGAGCAAAGGCACCCTGAGAAATCAGGACCAAACTCAGGCTAAAAACCGCTACCAATAAGGATTTAACACGTTTAACTAGCATACCTTTCTCTAAATTTGGCGCAAAGATAAGAAGGGATAGATTAATTTAAAGTGTTTTGACAGGAAATGGGGAAAGAATTTTAAGATTTTACTACTGCCTTCACCGCTGTTTTTGAAAACTGCATCTCGTACAATTTAGCATAAAATCCACCCTTTGCGAGTAACTCGTCATGTGTACCGGTTTCCTTGATTTCTCCCTTATCCAGCACGATAATCTTGTCGGCTTTACGTATGGTAGACAATCTGTGGGCAATAATTATAGAAGTTCGACCCTGGATCAGGGTTTCAGTAGCTTTTTGTATAAGTAGCTCGCTTTCAGTATCAATGGATGATGTGGCTTCGTCCAGGATTAATATGGATGGGTTGAAAAGCAGCGCCCGGATAAATGATAAAAGTTGCCTTTGTCCGAGACTGAGTGAGCTTCCCCTTTCCATCACTTTATAATCATACCCACCAGGTAATCTCATAATAAAGTCATGCATATCGATCATTTTCGCAGCATTCATCACCTGCTCCCTTGAAATTGCCGGATTGCGCAAAGTCAGATTGTCCATGATTGATCCGGAAAACAGGAATACATCCTGCAACACAACGCCAATGTTTTTTCGGAGTATATCGAGTTTGAAATCATTGACATTCACCTCATCGATCTTTATTGCTCCCTTTTGGATATGATAAAGCCGGTTTATGAGGCTGATAACCGAGGTTTTACCACTGCCTGTATGACCCACAAGTGCAGCCGTCTGCCCTGGTTCCAGGATAAAATTAATGTCTTTCAACACATAATGATCTTCAGTATAACCAAAAGAGACATGATCAAACTCGAGCTTACCTTTCACCGCTTCGGGTGCATAATCGCCTTCAGCCGTGATGACATCATCATTATCCATCACCTTAAATACCCTTTCGCTGGCTACCATGCCCATCTGCAAAACATTGAATTTATCGGCGATAACACGCAACGGCCGGAATAAAAGATTGAGGCACAGGTAGAAGGATACCATCTTTCCCAGTAATTCACTTGCTTCTGCAGGGGGCATTTCTACAGCATTGGTAGCGGCCCACCAGACCATTAAACCGGTGCCGACAGCGAGCACAATTTCAACAATCGGGAAAAATACCGAATAGGCAAAAATTGCGTTGATATTGGCGTCTTTGTGTTCGGTGTTAATTTTTCGAAACTTACCTGATTCACGGTCCTCGGCGGCAAAAGCCTGAACAATCTGCATTCCGGTTATATGTTCCTGTACAAAAGCATTCAGTTGAGCAACGGCATTTCGAACTCTTATAAACGATTTGTTTACGCTTTCCTTAAAAATATAAGTGGCAACAATCAGGATCGGGAATGCAGCCAGTGAGATAAGGGTCAGCCTCCAGTCCACATAAAACATATATCCCAGTATCGCGACGATTGATAACATATCTGCAATTATCGGTATCAATCCGTCTGCAAAAATATCGTTTATTGCTTCTATGTCATTGATTGTGCGCGTTGTAAGTGTGCCAATCGGTGTCTTATCGAACTGTGATAAATTCAGAGACAATACTTTATCATAAACAGCCACCCGGAGATCCTTCACCACGGTCTGGCCCAGCCAGGCCATAAGATATGTGAAATAAAATCGCATAGCCGTCTCCAGAAACAACAATCCAATCTGGATAACAGTGATCCATATTATCCAGTCAATCTTATTTTGCCTGATGAAGTCATTTATGGTGAGCTGGATAAGATAAGGCCTTACCGGCGACAATACTGCCAATACAATGGCGAGAATAAGTGAAATGTAAAACTTTGTTTTGTAGGGTTTGGCGTAGAGAAATACTCTGCGGAGGAGACTCAGATCCAATACTTTTTTTCCTTTCAACTTTTCGGGCATAACGGCTGCAAATATACAACTTCGGGATTCGTCCTTTTGTGCAGGTTGTTCAGCAATTATACAAGCGGTAAACTATTTTGGAATTGCATACAGCGCTATTATGCAACAGTTTTTGGTCGCTTCTTCGCACCGTTGGGAGCGGGATTGTGCCTTTTTGCGGCTGTGTCCCGTGGTTAATACCTTTGCTCATGTCCCGCACGTGCGGGATTGTCTCCGATCGGCTTTTTTTGCCCTGATCAGCTTCAATAACTGCGATTATGGTACGACATGCTGGTTTGCTTTCTTTGTTTACCAGCATTCTTATGCAAGAGTTTTTGGTCGCTTCTTCGCACCGTTGGGAGCAGGATTGTGCCTTTTTGCGGCTGTGTCCCGTGGTTAATACCTTTGCTCATGCCGCTCTATGCTGTTGTCTCCGATCGGCTTTTTTGCCCTGATCAGCTTTGTTAGGGTTTCTTCAAGTGCTGGTTGCAGTATCGCCCTGATC
>NZ_DATHKG010000126.1:0-2254 GCF_035489435.1 Flavitalea sp. | reverse complement strand
TCAGCCAGATTTTCGCTTGCGATTACCGGCAACATTTCATTAATGATCAGATTGATATATCCTTCATGGTCATCCTTAAATGCTGCAGGATAAGTATGAGCCCCCAAAAATGTAGAACGGATGATCATCGGACTTTCATTCTTTAACCTTTGAATCACACGTAACATTTTGAGTTCGGCATCCACAGTTAATCCGTAACCGCTTTTAATTTCAACAGCTCCTGTACCCTGAAGAGCGATCTCCTTTAACCTGGAAGAAGCAGACGCAAACAAGATATCTTCCGGTGTTTCGCTAAGGATCCTGGCGGAGTTTAATATACCTCCGCCTTTGGCTGCAATTTCAGCATATGTTAGCCCCTGGATCTTTTCAACGAATTCATTTTCACGGCTACCGGCAAAAACCAGATGTGTATGGCTATCGCACCAGGCCGGCAAAATATATTGACCGCTGACATTTACCACACCTGCTTCAAATGAATCGATTTTTGTGGGACAGTCGTCCATAGGGCCATATTCAATTATTTTATCATCTTCAATTAACAAATAGGCATTGTCGATGCAAGGCAAAATTGCTAAGTTATCCCGCCGAAGCAGTTGATTGCCTGTTCTGCAATTAACAAGCTTTTTAATATTTGTAAATATTGTCTTAGCCATTGATCGGTTTTTATTTCAGCTTTTGGAGCACCAGCATCTCCTGTTCGTAATCATACTGCAAATCTTCATGAAGTGCGCCAATAAGTTTTTCTAATTTTTTTTGCTGACTCGTATAAATATTTGCAAGAACAACGCTTTTGTTTAATGGGATACCTGCGTTCTTAATTTGCCTGCAAAAAAATATCAGCAACTCAATTTCGGCTGTTTTGCCTGATATGTATCTGATATGTTTGTTTGTGAAACGCAGGATTTTCCGTAACATTTTTTTTGTATAGTAAACATTCGATTGATTAATCTCAGCGAACATCTGTTCCATTTCATTTTTAACAGAGAGAATATATCCTGCTTCATCGCCGGCTTCAAACAAAAGATAGGTTAATAGTTCTTTGTTTTCCTTTTTGAATTTTGCCAGCCTCAGGCAGATTCCGCTAAGTTTAGCTGGTGTAAGGTGCAGTAGTTCATGCTTTATATCCTGGACAGTTGCCGCTTTCATTTAACTATTTTAATTCTGATAGGTATAACACAGATTATTATTGGTTTTACAATAATTTACGGGAAGTTATTGAAAAGATAATGTCCGCAAGATTTTGGTCGTTTAACTGAAAATATTTTGTCGTTTACGGTAAAGCTTTTATCACAAATGGTAATAAGCAGGCATATGGCATAGTTTTTATGTTGAGAAACACAAATAATTCACCGAATGGAAGTTCCGGACTTTGCAGACCCCTCGATTTGGATCAGTTTACTTACATTGACCTTTCTGGAAATTGTATTGGGTGTTGACAATATTATTTTTATTTCCATCATTTCCGACAAACTTGAGCCGGGCCAGCAAAAACGCGCAAGAACGATGGGTTTGTTGTTGGCTATGGCTTTTCGCATACTACTACTCCTGGCGATAACCTGGATCATGCGGTTGACCGAACCTTTATTTACTATTCCATTTATAAAAGCTGAAGGAAAACCGATCGGAATATCCTGGAAAGATCTCATTCTTATGGCAGGTGGAATATTCCTGATAGCAAAAAGTACACTAGAAATACATCATAAACTGGAAAAACCTGTTGGGGCAGACCCGGGTTCCAAACCGGTATATACAAAGTTTGCAAGTGTTGTCGTGCAGATTGTACTTATAGATGCAGTATTCTCATTTGATTCTATTCTCACCGCGATCGGGCTTGTTGATGAAGTTTTCATCATGATCATTGCAGTGGTGATTTCAATTGGAATAATGATTGCGTTCAGTGGAGCGATCAGTCGGTTCATCAACAAAAATCCGACTTTACAAATGCTTGCCCTTTCATTTTTGATTGCAATCGGGATAATGCTGGTAGCAGAGGGTTTTCACCAGGAGATCAGTAAGAGTTACATCTATACAATGATTGCATTCTCACTGTTGGTGGAATTACTCAACATGCGATTGCGCAAGAAGACTGAAAAAGTAAAACTCAAAAATACCAGGGAGTAATTGACCGCGTTCCTTTTTAATTTTTCTTTTGTTACAGACCAAGTGAAAATTTCTCAGCCGTTTTTTTTGCTTCAGAATAGCCTGCGTCAGCATGTCGGATCACGCCTATGCCTGGGTCATTTCGCAGCACCCT
>NZ_DATHKG010000125.1:0-12619 GCF_035489435.1 Flavitalea sp. | reverse complement strand
AGTAATGAAAAGGGCCATACAGTACCAGACTCACCAGTGAACTCAAAAGGTCCATTGGGGTAAATGGTATCACTGCATGTGGCTTTTTCACAAAGTTATTAATAAGGTGATATCGATGAAACCGATCGAAGACTCACCACTGAACTCAAGCTCTCATAAATTAGTTCTTAAGGATCTTGAATTCCACTCTTCTGTTCAACTGCCGGTTTTCATCAGTGTCATTCGGTACTTCAGGTCTTGTTTCGCCATAGCCCTGAGAAATGATCCGGGCTGGTGCAATACCCTTTGAAAGAATATATTCCCGCACCGATCTTGCCCGATCGTCACTTAATTTGAAATTATATTCATCCGAACCTTTGCTATCTGTGTGTGCGCTCATTTCAATTTCGATAGCGGGGTTTTCACTTAGCAGAGTAACAACCCTGTCGAGTTCAACAAAAGATTCAGGACGCAAAAAGCTTTTATCAAAATCGAAGAACACGTTGTTTAACCGAACAACCTGGCCAATTTCGATGGGAACAAGATAAAGATCCTTGTGTATTTCACGATTACCGGCCTTTACCAGTGAGTCAAGATTCAGATTCTCTGATACTGCGAAAAACTTATCTGCTCTTGCGCGGATACTATAATTCTTATCATAAGGAAGAACGATTTTAAAAGAACCGTCCACTTCACTGGATATGCCATTGCCGGCTTCCACCCCATCAGGCAAAGTTTCATAAACAAGCGAGGCACTCAGCGGTTGCTTCGTTTTCTGATTGTATACGTTTCCGCTCACCAGTAACACCGGGTTTGGTTTTTCTTTTTCCAATAGTTTAACTCTCACGATATCGCTTTCCCCGAAACCATCCAGTTTTGTGGTGAGATAAGCATACTCACCGCCTGCGTCCAATGTAAAAAAAGCATCCCAGTCAGGTGTATTGATCGGGCTTCCGAGGTTCACCGGTTCACTCCATTTCTGCCAGGTCTTATCAAGCCTCCTGGTCATCCAGATATCATTGTCGCCGAGACCACCGGGGCGGTCACTACTAAAATATAAGGTTACTCCATCAGAAGCGATATAAGGTGTCATTTCATTTTTACCTGGCAGATTGAGTTTTTTACCAAGACTTTTTGGTTCAGACCAGGTCCCGTCTTCCTGGAGAAAACTGACATACATATCATTAAAGCTGCTCTTCTCGTCGGGTGTCATATAAAACAATAAAGTCTGCCCATCGTTGGCCATTGAAGCACCCGATTGGAGACCGCGATCGTATTTATGGTATCCGCGGATTTGAAGCATCTGTGGATTACTCCATTTTCCATTTCTTTTGCGATAACTCATGCTTACTCCTTTACCTTCAAATCCACCTTCAGTAAAGGCGCCCCGAATCAATATCCTGTTTTTATCGGGGGATATCCAGTACACTGCATTATAAAAGACTGTATTGATTGGATCTCTGAGGTGTCGTGCCTCGCTCCAACGACCGAGGCTGTCCCTTTCTGAATACCAGATATCCTGCGAGTTCGGGATAGAACTATATTTTGTATTGGCAGGATGGTTTTCTGTTATAAAGAAAAGCAGGTTGCCGTCGGCCGAAATAGTTGGTCTCAGCTCATGCAGATCAGAGTTGATGTTTTCTCCGAGATTTTCAATTTTGAGGATAGTCGAAGCAAATATGACTTTATCCTTTTGTTCCTTCAGGCCTCCTGTATCCGGGGCTGAAGTTTGGGCCACAGCCAGGGTAAGCCAGGCGGAGGCAATAAAAAAAGAGTAGACTTTTTTCAAGGGGTTGGGATTTAGGTACAATAACGTAGAAAATCACAAAATAATACGTAGGAATGCAATAATCACTGGTTCATGGCCCTCACAAATCGCCCGTTTTGTGTGGAAAATGTACGTCTTTATCAGGCCCACGAACAGTTTGATGCCAAAATCTGGCTGAAAAGGCGTATATTTAGGCGTTCTCAGGACCCTAAGTCATTGATCTTCAATGCAGGGCTTAGATTAAAAGATCAAAATCACAACGCGGATCCTGAATTAGCCCACAAAAAATAAATGATTTTATATGACAAATGACCAGATTGAGAAATTCCTGTCCGATGTTACGCTTGACAAATCCCCGGTTCAGATCAGTTTCAAAACCAGGAATACTATCCTGGGTATGTTTATCAAAACTGCAGATTATGCAGAGTTGAAATCAAAGAACTTCTGGAGAATTGTGAACGAGACTAATATGGAAAGCTATAAAAAGTCAGGAGATATTAATTTGGCAAGAATTTTCAGCGGAATGGAATTCACCAGGCTGAAACTCGCTGCAACAGAAAAGATCTAAAAGTTACGATTCCTTCTGACCGGTCTACTTCCCCTTTGCGGGGCAGACTATAACGTATTGCCATTTCGGACCTATAATTTCGTCGTAATCGTATCGTCGTAACAATTCGCGAACCCTTACCGACCTCACCATCGTAACCCTAACTTCGGGACCGGATCGTTGTGGCCCAGTAGACTTAAAACTATTGGAACCGATTTATTCTTCGTACGCGGCCTTCATTTCAGCCCGGCAGATGCTGTCTGCGCACGTAATCTGCCTGTTTTTTTCACACCGTCACACTGACTTATAACATATTCCGGCCTCCGGTGTTATGAGTATTACTGCAATTCCTAATCAATACATAAGCATGAAAATCGCATTTATAGCAAGTTATCCGCCAAGAGAATGCGGAATAGGGACATTTACGCGGAACCTCTATCATTCTTTAACCGACTGTAAAGAGGGAGGCGGCCCTTCCAATACCGGTGTGGTTATCGCGATGAATGATATTGAGGAAGAGTATGACTATCCGGATGAAGTCAAATTTGTTATTGCCCAGGAACAACAGGGTGAATATATAGAAGCTGCAAAGTTTATAAATATAACAGGTGCAGATGTGTGTGTGCTGCAACATGAATATGGTATCTATGGCGGACAGAACGGCGTCTATATACTCCCGTTGTTACACCGGCTTGAGATACCGTTGATCGTAACACTTCATACTGTGCTGAAAACTCCATCTTATAACGAAAAAGCAATTCTCTCAGAGATTTGCAAGATGGCCGAAAAGGTGATTGTGATGAGTAATAAGGCGGTTGAGTTTTTAACCGAAATCTATGAGATTCCCGCCGAGAAAATTGAGATCATCGAACATGGAGTACCTGATCTTCAGTTTAACCAGGTCGCAACCAAAAAAGAATTCAAACTTGAAAACAAAAAGGTACTACTGACCTTTGGGTTTATAAGCCGCAATAAGGGCATTGAAACGGTTATCAAAGCTTTGCCTGCAGTGGTGGAAAAATATCCTGAAACTATATATATTATCCTTGGTAAAACACACCCGGCCGTATTACGTCATTCAGGGGAAGAATACCGGATCTACCTGCTGCGATTAATAAAAAATCTGAAACTCGAAAAGCACGTTCTCTTTCTTAATGAGTTTATTAATCAGAAAGAGTTATTCAAATATCTTTTTGCTTCAGATATCTATATAACACCCTATCTGAACGAGGCACAGATAACCAGCGGTACACTTTCTTATGCAGTAGGAGCCGGTGCTGCTGTTATTTCTACGCCTTACTGGCATGCGGAAGAGTTATTATCAGATGGGCGCGGACGATTATTCGACTTCAATGATTCCGTCGGTTTATCTTCTATCCTGATGGAACTACTCGATAAACCACAGGAGATGTTCCGTCTACGGAAAAAAGCGTATGACTATGGACGTGAGATCACATGGCCGAATATTGGCGAAAGATATCACGAAACCCTGGAGACAATACTGCGTGAACATATCACCAGGCCGATGAAAAAAGAAGCGCTGTTTGATCCCCAGTTGTTGCCACCCTTTACACTTGATCATATTAAACGTATGACTGACGATACGGGTATTATCCAACACGCAAAATTCGGGATTCCAAATCTGAAAGAAGGCTATTGCCTGGATGATAATGCAAGAGCGCTGCTGATGGTGCTAATGGCATTCAAACAAAAGAAACACCCGCTGGCACTTGCATTGTCACCCATCTACCTTAGTTATATTCATTACATGCAAAATGATGATGGAACTTTTCGGAATTTTTTAAGCTTCAACCGTAACTTTCTTGATGAGATAGGGTCAGAAGACTCTTTCGGACGCGCAATCTGGTCACTCGGTTTCCTGATTGGTAATGCCCCTAACGATGCCTATTATCAATCTGGCAAAGAAATCTTTTTTGAGGCTGCAGTAAACTTTGAGAAGCTTAAATCTATCCGCAGTATTGCTAACACGATGATCGGTATCAGCTATTATCTGCGCGCTAATCCGACGGACGACGGAATGATTGAAAGACTGAGAAGCATGGCTTTTGTACTCATCGATGAATATGCCAAATGCCGGACGGATGATTGGCACTGGTTTGAAAGTTTACTCGCTTATGATAATGGAATGTTACCAAATGCACTACTTCATGCAGCGGGCATCCTGAACGATGATAAGGTGCGGCATGTAGCTATTGAAAGTATGCACTTCCTGGCCGAAAAAACGATGAGCCAGGGATATTTATCAATCATTGGCAACCAGCAATGGTATTTCCGCGATGGTACCCAATCTATGTTCGCACAGCAGCCGTTGGATGCGCTGGCTATGGTGCTGATGTTTCACCAGGCATATGAGCTTACAAAAGACAAGCAATATCTTACAAAACTGTATACTTCCTTTATGTGGTTCCTGGGGGAAAATGATCTAAGGATGAGTTTATATGATTTCGAAACAAAAGGTTGTTGTGATGGACTTGAAAGTTATGGTGTGAACCGCAACCAGGGTGCTGAAAGTACGCTTGCTTATCTCATCTCACATCTTACAGTGTTGAGAGCATTCGAAGATTTTTATAACAGCGATAACTGAAAACCAGTTGTGAGTTGTGAGTGGTTAGTGGTTAGTTAAGTTATGAGTTATGAGTGGTTAGGGCCTTGATGAAGTTTGGGAAGCCCTGTAAAAATAATAGTTAAGTACAGTTAAACTAATATGAAAATAGCGATTCTTTCTCCGTTAGCCTGGAGAACGCCACCGGAAAAGTACGGGCCCTGGGAACAGATTGCTTCCTCTGTAGCTGAAGGAATGGTAAGAGCGGGGCAGGATGTCACCCTCTTTGCATCGGGTAATTCGATAACCTCAGGTAAGCTGGCTTCTGTAATTCCAAAACCATATGGCGATGATCCGGCTGCCGATGTGAAAGTGAATGAATCACTTCATATCAGCAACCTGATGGAAAGAGCTTCAGAATTCGATATCATACATAATCATTACGATTTTCTGCCGCTTACTTATTCAAAACTTATCAATACTCCCGTAGTCACAACTATACATGGTTTTTCATCACCCCTTATAATACCGGTATATAAAAAATACAATGGCAATTCCCATTATGTTTCCATCAGCAACGCTGACAGAAATGAAACCCTGCGTTATATAGCCACGGTATATAACGGTATTGATACCACGAAATTCGACCTGAATGAGCATCCTGAAGATTACCTTCTTTTTTTTGGCAGGATACATCCGCATAAAGGAACTTCAGAATCAATTGAAATTGCCAGGCGCGCCGGGCTGAGACTCGTTATCGCCGGGCTGATACAGGATGAAAACTACTGGAAAGAAAAGGTTGAACCATTCGTTGATAACGAGCAGGTATTATATATTGGAAACTGCGGACCTGAAAAAAGAAACGAAGTCCTTGGTAAAGCCATGGCTCTTTTACATCCAATCAGTTTTGACGAACCATTTGGGTTAAGCGTTGCTGAAGCAATGTGTTGCGGCACTCCCGTGATAGCTTTCAACAGGGGCGCGATGCCTGAATTGATCATCGACGGACAGACAGGATTCCTGGTTAGCAATATTGATGAAGCCGTCGATGCTGCAAAGCGCCTGGGAGAGCTTAACAGGTTGGATTGCCGTACACATGTGGCAAGGTATTTTTCCCGCGAAAAGATGACAAAAGATTATCTGCAGGTATATCAGCAGATTCTCAGTATCTAAGCTGTTACTTTTGTCCGTTTCAACGCTTTAATCAATTCTTCCATATTTACCGTGGCATAAGTTGAAGCATAATCAGACATTGCATAGGGTATATATAGATTGCCCATATGTATAAGCGAGCCACATGAATACACAACATTTGGAACATAACCTTCCCGCTCTTTTTCATTAGGAGCAATCAACGGCGTTTCAAGCCTTCCGATCTCAATCTCCGGGTTTTCCAGGTCGAGTAAAGAAACACTCAAAACATATTCTCTCACTGGCCCAACTCCGTGAGTTATTACGAGCCATCCTTCGGGGGTCTCTATAGGCGAACCGCAATTTCCCATCTGAACAAATTCCCAAGGAAATTTTGGCGTTTGTAAAATGTCTGCCTTGCGCCATACATTGATGTTATCTGAAAAAGATATATAGTTGTTTACTCCATCTATCCGGCAAAGCATCACATATTTGCCATTTATTTTCCGGGGAAACAATGCCATTCCTTTGTTCTGTGCAACTTCACCGTGAATTGGTAAAACCTTGAAATGATAAAAATCTTTGGTCTCTAAAAGTTTAGGCAGTATGGTTATGCCGTCATAAGCAGTATAGGTTGCATAATAAGTTACTTCACCATCATCGTCGGTAAACTTCACAAATCTGGCATCTTCAATACCTTTTTGTTCGGTTTCGGCTATTGGAAAAATTACCCGCTCTGAAATGGATGTGTCAACAGAAAAATCCATTTCATAATGCGATTTCGCCAACCAGGTCATTTCATTAAGCAAAACAAGAGAGCCGGTATCATGCACCTGCTGTTTGGTTTCCTCAATATACTGTTTCAACTCCTCGTAGGTAAAAGTTTCCCCGAGTTTTTCCATCATTATCGAAAATGCCCGGCTGCTGCAATCCTGCATCTCCTCTAGTTTCTCGCGGAATGATTTCTTGTGATACAGATAGCTCTTTACATGGTCAGGTGCATCGAGCATTTTACCCGGTTGTTCAACAATGATAGTGTTGTCACTATCAATGATACCTGATCTGAAAACAATAGAAGAAATATGTCCCTCACCGGTTGCCCTGAAACTGATGATAACCCGTTTCTGATTTTGAGACAGACCACTTTGATCCGGATCTTCTACCATCGATGGATTAAAAAAGGCAGCGGCTTCAATACTGTATTCCATGGTACAATAAGCGCCGATCAGTACTTTTTGACTGGTTGTAAATAAATCTGTATCAATATTTTCAGGTCCCAGCAAGCCAGCTACCTTATTAAAATGTTTTTCGAAAATCTTTGAGATGCTGCGATGGCGTTTTGAGTAATCACGTAACACTTCGGTAAGCGCTTCCTGTTGTCTCTTCGGAGAGAGCGCCATGATCTGTTTGATAAGATCGATACTTCTTTCTTTATTAGTATACAATAACCTTGCTATAACCCTGCTTGAATCAGGTTCAAATAAGATATTCTTTCTGGATACGTTCACGGGCATACGATACAATTAATGATTTATTGGTTCTAATATTTAAGCGAACCTCAACCTGAAAAATACTTGTTATTATTCACAAACTGATCCTTCCGGTCAAATATGATTTTGTCTGCCGGGGCTGTCTGTCAAAGTCTTTAATGGTATTCATTTAAGTTTAAATCCCCCGGATAGAAAAAGGGGATGCACCGGCATCCCCTTTAAACTGTTAAACTGTAAATTTATTTCAGCCAGCCAGGTCCTTATTATTTACCGTAGCTGATCCGGTATATCGTTCCCTTGGTATCATCAGTTATATAAATCGATCCATCTGGTGCTTCAGCCAGGCCGCAGGGCCTGTGAGGGTTATTGGGTGAAGTAAAATTGTCTGCAAAAATCTCCCATTTGCCGGCTGCTTTATTACCCTGGAAAGGAACGAAACCGACCAAATAGCCTTTTTTCAATTCCGCAGAATTGCCATGAAATGCCACAAAAGCCCCGTCTTTGTATTTTGCCGGCAAGCCTTTTCCTGTGTGGAACAGCAGGGCATTTGGTGCAAGATGCGCAGGAAAATAAACTGTAGGTGCCGGTGATTTAACGGTTGCCTCCTTTTTACCATCTCCACCATATTCCGGGGCAAGTATGGACTTGCCCTTTTTATGATCAAAATATGAATAGGGCCATCCACCCTTCGTGCCTTTGTGAATTTCATACATTGACTCTGCAGGCAAAAGGGTGTTTTCTTCCTTGGTGTAATATTCAGGATAATCATCAAGTCTGTCGCGGCCATGCTCAAGGAGAAACAGTGATTTGGTTTTATCGTTCCAATCAATGGCTACCGAATTTTTATAGCCGGTTGCATACCGGTTGGCCATGCTCATTGTCTGGTTCAGCTTATTGGTTTTGAACACCCATATGCCACCAACCGAATCGAGCAGGGGACACGGCATTGGAGCCTGTTTGGATTTTTCATCAATCCGGCAGGAATTGCTATAAGATCCAACGTTTACGTAGATATTAGCATTATCATCAACGGCCAGTGGTTTGGCATTGTCGCGGTTATGATTTACCAGTCCGGTAATGATTCTTTCCGGTTGATCGGGGTTGATCACTTCACCTTTTGCGTCAAGTTTGTAGCGGAAAACATCATCATTGGAGGATGCATATAGGTAATCATTTTTGATTGTTATGCCTGTGCCGGGATAGTTACCAAATCCTTTTTGAACATCGATTACCCCATCCCCATTGGTGTCTTTCAGATAAAAGATACCATTGCCGTCCTTGAGCCTGGACAACTTTACATAGATACCGCCCTGTTTGGTCACCACAATATGCCTGGCGCCACCAAAACCTTCAGCAACAATGGTCGCCTTGAAACCTTTTGGAACAACCAGCGTTGCATTGGTTGCAGTATCAGCCGCAGGTCCATTAACATTTGCTTCTGCCTGATTGAACCCAGATATCACGCAAGCAGCGGCCGCGCAAATCAAAAACTTTTTCATATAAAAAATAACTTTGAGTTGGTAAAGAAATACAAAATATGGTTTAGCCTACAAGATATGGCTTAAGCTCCTATATTATTAAAAAGCCGCCTTATACTGAGCAGGCTGACCTGGTTTTGGTGTTGATTGTTTTATGAACTGGCGGATATGCTCGTTACTGGTTGCCAGGTCTTCTTTACGCAGATACATCATATGACCGCTGCGATAACCCTGGAAACTTATCCGATCTTTGAGCCGGCCCGAAGGATCAATCTGCCACATGTTATATTTTGCATTAAAGTAATCGCAGGCACCATCATAGTAGCCTGACTGAACCATTACATGCAGGTAGGGATTTGATGACATTGCCCGCCCAAGATTTTCGCCTGTCCTGTTATTTGTATTGTCCCATGGTCTTACCGGTCCGAACATATTGTATTTGAAATCAGTCTTGTAATTCAACTTTTCCCTCATGTACATATTGATAGGAGGAGTGAACGAATGCAGCCAGGAGGTTAATTCTGCATTAAAATCCGGTGTGAGACCGGCATCCTGTTTGTCTAGCCCAAGATATCTTGAATCGAGCCTTCCGATAGTGAAACCCTTATCTCTCAGCAATTCTTTCCAGAATAAATTGGTAGAGACATCAAGATTGTTCTGAAGAATCACTTGTTCAGACAGCCCTGAATACCTGGCCATTTTTGCGGCGATTGCTTTTTTCTTATCCGCTGTAAGCAGGGAGCCTTTGCTCATAGCTGCTACAAGTTCGTCCATAGTAAAGGCTTCTACTTCTGGAAGCACAGCGCTCAGATCTTTTTGCTGAAGATCTGCGGGCAGTTTTTTATGGTACCATGCCGTTGCAGCAAAATAGGGAAGCCTTAGTGCCGCGTCAACCGGTGCTCCTCTCTCAATTCCAAGATCGGTTGGAGACACAAGAACAACACCATTAAAGTACATCCACTGAGTTTCCTGCAGTTCAAGCGCAAGTCCTGAAACCCTGGTTGTTCCATAACTTTCCCCGATCAGATATTTGGGAGATGCCCAGCGATTGTTCCGGGTAACAAAAGTATTGATCCATTCTGCCAGATATTTAATATCAGCATTCACACCGAAAAACTTTGTTTTTGGTGCGTCCTTCATCATCCTGGAATATCCTGTATTAACAGGATCGATAAAAACGATGTCGGCGACATCAAGGATTGAGTGAGGGTTTTCTTTGAAGCCGTATGGTTGAACAGGATAACCTTCATCGTCGATATTAAGCAATGCAGGTCCTGTATATGCGATATGCATCCATACAGATGCTGATCCTGGTCCGCCATTGAAAGACACCACAAGCGGACGACTGGCCCTATCCTTTATATCAGTACGTTCATAGAATGTATAAAAAAGACCCGCAATCGTTTTGCCATCTTCGTCCCAAACGGGCATAGTGCCGGCTGTAGCTTTATAAGGTATTCTCTGTCCCTTTATTGTTACCTCATGTGTTGTTGTTACTGATGACTCAGGATTAAAAACAAGATTGGTAGGAGAGGGTTTCTCATCACGTGAAGGCGCTGCTTGTGCAGTTGGTGTTGACACTGCAGGCCCGTCAGTAGCTGCAGGCAATGCATTCCGCGCCTGTCTTTGTTGCGCGGTTAAAGATGATGCAAGCAGCAAAGTGAACACCAGGGGGGGAAACTTTTTCATAAACGTTAATAGTTTGGATGGTCAAACTTAGTGAAAAAAATATTTGAGCTTTCATCTTAATGGCCTGGCTATACTGCGATCCGGGGAAATTGATGCTTAATATTTCATTATCTTGTTGCCATAAATTTTCAATCGTTCTGCCTGATAATATTATCTCAGCTTCGTTTGCAGTATATCAAAATTCCAGGTTATATGAAATTCACAAGGTTTTATTCCGGTCCGGGAGCTATCTTTTTTTTGATCATTTTTTTCGGTGTTCAGATAAACATTTATAGTCAACACCGACCGATCAACCTGCAATGTGAGTACCTGGTCAGTCCCATCGGTGTCGATTCTTATCATCCAAGGCTTTCCTGGAGCCTGGCTGATAGCCGGAAAGGCGCGTTGCAAACAGCTTATTCAATCACAGTGGCAACTGATTCACTGATGCAAAAAAAGGTCTGGCAATTGCCCGCCTCCAGGTCAAATGGTGCAGCTTGCCTGGTGACCTATAAAGGAGAGGCGCTAAAGCCCTTTACGAAATATTACTGGAAGGTCATAAGCATAGACAAGGCCGGAAAAAATTCTAAGGCTGCATTCAGCAGCTTCGAAACAGGAATGATGGATATGAAGAACTGGAAGGGATCCTGGATCAGTGACCTGGCTGATGTGAATGTTAAACCGGCAGGATTGTTCAGAAAAGATTTTGGTGTAGATAAAAAAATAAAATCCGCAAGGGCGTATATAGCAGTGGCGGGATTGTACGAATTATATTTAAATGGAGAAAGGATCGGCAACCATCGCCTTGATCCTATGTACACCAGGTTTGATCGCCGCAACATGTATGTTACTTATGATGTAACGAACCAAATCAGCCAGGGTAATAATGCAATTGGTGTAATGCTTGGCAACGGATGGTACAACCATCAGTCGACTGCTGTCTGGAACTTCCACCATGCTCCCTGGCGGGCTCGTCCGGCTTTTTGCCTTGACCTGCGGATTACTTATGAGGATGGAAGCCAGGAAACCATAACATCTGGCAAAGAATGGAAGACCTCAACCGGGCCTGTCATCTTCAACAGCATTTATACTGCTGAACACCAGGATGCAAGATTAATCCAGGCTGGCTGGAACAAAACCGGCTTTGATGAAAGCAAATGGAAGAATGTTATTTATCGTGCCGCTCCTTCCGGGAATATAGTTTCGCAACTGATGCACCCGGTAGAACTTGTTGAAAAAATTCCTGCGGCTAACCTGAAAATAATAAGTGACACTGTTTATGTTTTTGACCTGGGAAGAAACATTGCAGGTGTTAGTTCAATCACCCTGCAAGGCGAGGCGGGTACTACTATCAGGCTCAGGCATGCAGAACAGGTTTATGATAACGGAAGGGTGGATATGTCGAACATCAATGTTCACTACCGGCCAACAGATGATAAAGATCCTTTCCAGACAGATGTTTATATTCTTAGTGGTAAAGGCAGCGAAACTTTTATGCCACACTTCAATTATAAAGGATTTCAATACATTGAAGTAACAAGCAATAAACCAATCACACTTACCAAAGAAAGCCTGACCGGGTATTTCATGCATAGCAATGTGCCTCCAACCGGTAGCATCAGGTCTTCCAATCCTACCATCGATAAAATCTGGAGCGCAACAAACAATGCATACCTCTCAAATCTTTTTGGTTATCCCACCGATTGTCCTCAACGTGAAAAAAACGGTTGGACAGGCGACGCACATATTGCCATTGAAACCGGCCTTTATAATTTTGATGGTATAACGGTTTATGAAAAATGGATGGCTGACCACAGGGATGAGCAACAACCAAATGGTGTATTGCCTTCTATCATTCCAACGGGTGGCTGGGGTTATGAATGGGGGAACGGACCCGACTGGACAAGCACGATAGCGCTGATACCCTGGAATGTTTACCTGTTCTACGGTGATGCCAGCTTACTTGCAAACTGTTATGATAATATAAAGCGCTAC
>NZ_DATHKG010000124.1:0-62945 GCF_035489435.1 Flavitalea sp. | reverse complement strand
GGTGGTTCCGGTGATGCTGTTTCATTTTTATTGCCGTTTTTATTGCAGCTGCATGCTGCCATCAGCATAGAACAGGCAATCAGGATGTGATGAAATTTAGTTATCCTGGAAAGGATTGTTCGCATAATTCAAGTTTAATGTCTCAATAAAAACTGTTGATAAAAGCCCCATCATCACATACCACGGAGTTCGACATTATCAACTGCCATACCTGTAGTGCCCAGGTTGGCGCCCCCGGTTTTAATCAGCAGATATTTGTCTCCGCCAGTGGTGAAAGTAATCTCACCATTCTTGCCCACTAATGTGCCTTCACAACCGATGGTTGTGATAGGGCCATTGAAGCTGGTTGTGCCACAGCCGGCCCAGGTGTTCATGCTGATATAATTCCCACCATCAGAATAATCAACACCATTTACCGGTGCAATGCTGCCGAAAAACACTTCCAGCCAGGTTTCGGTAGCACCGGACCCACTAACGGTCATGCCGAACCGATATTTTTTTCCAGCTACAACTGTTACCTTCTGCCAGATCGCTGCATGCCCCCAACTTCCACCTGTCGCCACCATCTTTCCGTCAACGTGGTTAAACGCTACACCCGGCGATATCACTATTTTGGTCCATTTAGCTACATCTTCAGTATTCATCTTTCCACCGGCAATAAGATTTCCGGCAACCGGATCACTGGTGGCGACAGTAATGTCCCGGGCAGGTGCATCGTAAAAGACGCCACCCTTTCCCATCACCTGCATTTTTACTGAATACACACCGGCATCAGGATAGAATATGGTGTCTACTTCTTTTCCGTCAACAAACCCGCTACCATTACCAAAGTCCCACCGGGTTTTTATAAATCCCTCAGTATTGTTCCTGACCACATAGCTATTCGTGCGTCCGGAAATATTTTCTACAACGAAAGTTGGTGTCAATGCCGTTTCAAGACCATTGTCGCGGAAATCTTTTCGGCATGAGTTCATTGTTATAACTACCAGCACTGCGATTAACTGGAGGAGTCCTTTATATAAATGCATATAGTCAGTTTAAGAATGTTTAAGAATCTGTTTAGATCTCTCTTTGACAAGTAGTAGATACATGCGTGATGATATCCCTGTTAATAGCCGGGGTTTTGAATCAGCTTGGTTCCCTGCAACTCCCTTTGCGGAATAGGAAATACTTCACTTTTGCCGGCAACAAATCCCCGCGAACCCAGCACGGTTGCAGCATCACCCCATCGTACGAGATCAAAGAAACGATGCCCTTCTCCTGCAAGTTCCCGCCTTCTTTCCAGCTTGATAGCATTAAGCGAAACGGGTACGGTAGAAAGCCCCACTCTTGCGCGAACTGCGTCAAGCAGAGCCTGGGCCCTGGCACCTGTTGCTCCGAGTGCCTCGGCTTCCATCAGATAGGTGTCGGCAAGCCGGATTATGTAGGAGTTCTGTTTAAAATTAAGCTCCTGTGCCCCGCCCCCGGTCCTTACATCGGCCATTGTGGGAAGGAATTTTTTCAGGAAATAACCTGTATTCTGATAGCCTTCGATATAGTCGGCCTGACCGGCGGTCTTGAGAGCTTTAAGGTCAAATACCGTCGCTTCAAAGCGCGGGTCGTCTTTTATGAAGTTGTAAAAATCTTCCGTAAATACATTGAAGCTCCAACCGGAGGGAAGATCGGGAGCTGTTGATCCGGCAGGTCTGGAGTAGCTTCTTGGCCCGACCATTACATTTATTGTGTTGCCTTCATCCGCCCCGGATCCCCAAAAGCCCCAGTCGGCATTGGAAGCATCGGTATGCATTACTTCGAGAACGGACTCTGTATGGAATTTGTTTTGCGGTTTCCATAAATCGGCGAAACTGGCAAGCAACTGGTATCCCAGGGGGCTGACAGATCCGGGAGTGCCATTCACTTCGGTAAACTGTGCTACTGCCTCGCTATTTTTCTTCTGATACAGATATACTTTGCCAAGCATCGCTTTGGCTGCACCTCTGGTAATCCTTCCTGCTTCAGTTGCGAGTGCAAGATTTACCGGAAGGTTTGGAATAGCCTCCTTAAGATCAGTTTCAATCTGAATATAAACTGCTTCAGGCGCCGCCTGTTCAGGATCGTAAATCGTTGCTGTGGTCGGAGGCTCCAGCAGCAAAGGAACGTTTTTGAACATACGAACCAGGTTAAAGTAATAAATGGCTCTCAGCGCTTTAGCCTCTGCAGAAAAACGCGACCGGTTAGTTTCGTCCATAGTAGCATCCGGCAAACGATCCAGTAGCGTGTTGGCCCTGAAAATCCCCTGGTAATGATCGTTCCAGAAACTACCAGGAATGGTTACATCATTGAGTGTATGTGTGGAAAAATTCTGTATGCCTGCGCCGTCAGTAGAACCACCTCCGCCGGCGTATTGATCGTCTGATCCAGCATTCATCATGGTAACCATGTTTTCGAAGCCACCCGAATTTTTGCGGAGCACATCATAAACGCCCACCAACGCATCGTACGCCTGTTGCTGGTTAGAATAATAGTTTTGTGACAGAAATTCACCCTCGGGTTGAATGGTCACAAAATCTTTACCACAGGCTGCCATGATTAGTGATAATGTGGCAACAACCAATGAATGGATGGAAAATCTCACGAACGTTCCCTTGTCTTTTAAAATTTTATATTGACTTTTCATAAATCTCAGGTTAAGAGTAATAAGATTAAAACTGAATCTGGATGCCGCCTAGAATTGAACGTGCCTGTGGATACTGGCCCCTGTCGATACCAAATACTCCGCCTCCAACTTCAGGATCATAACCTGAATAGCCAGTGATGGTAGCAAGGTTCTCGGCAGTAATATAAACGCGTAACCTGCTTACGCCCACACTTCTAAGCCAGTTTACCGGCAACGTATAGCCGATTTGTACCAGTTTCAGACGGGCATAGTCGCCGTTTTCAAGGTAGAAATCAGACATATTGCCGAAGTTGCCGTTAGGGTCGTTGCTTACCAGCCTGGGGTAATCATTGGAACTACCCTCTCCTGTCCAGCGACCCATCGCTTTTGCTGAATAATTAGCATTTCCAATATCCAGCCGGCGAAGGCCCTGGAAAATCTTGCTGCCAGCGGAGCCTTGTGCAAATACCATCAGGTCAAAACCTTTGTAGTCGAGGTTAATCGTAAGGCCATATGTGTATTTAGGGATATTGGTTCCCAGGAACACCCTGTCCTCCGGGGTAATCGCCCCGTCGCCATCAGCATCCAGCCATTTGAAATCACCTGGCCGGGCATTGGGCTGAATAACACCTCCCTTTCCGTCAACATAATTCTGAACGTCAGCGTCATTCTGAAATATTCCCATCGTTTTGTAACCGAAGAAAGAGTTGTAAGATTCGCCCACCTGTGTACGCGTAACTTCTCCCATTGATTGGAAACCTGCGTCACCGGGAATAAAATCAGCATCGGCAGCAACATAAGTAACCTTGTTTTTAAGCAAAGAGAGGTTTCCATTGGCTGCAAATCCTATATCTCCGAAACGTTGGCGATAACCAAGCTCCAGATCAACTCCCAGATTTTCCATGTCTGCAATGTTGGCGTAAGGAGCTTCGGGCACCCCGACATATCCGGGAATATTCACCGGACGAAGTATACCCGTGGTTTTCTTTTTATAGAAGTCGACTGTAAGATTGAGGTTCCGGAACATTGTTGCGTCAAAACCAATATTGGCCTGCGAAGTTTCTTCCCAACGAAGTTCAGGATTGTCGAGTGTGGTAGGTGAATAGCCGGTTGTAACCGCCCCTGAATTGCCGATGGTATAATTGTATCCGCCGCTGATTGTGGAAAGGTATCTGAAGTCGGCCAGGGCATCATTCCCCACCACTCCATATCCGCCACGGATTTTTAATGTATTTATTACTTCATTATCTGCCCAGAAGTTCTCCCTGTTCACTACCCAGCCCAGCGAAAAGGATGGAAACACGCCCCATTTCTGGTCGTCACCAAAACGAGTGGAACCATCGCGTCTTATAATTCCCGTGAAAAGATATTTATCCTTGTAGCTATAGTTCAGTCTGGCGAAATAAGACGCTATCTTATGCTGAATCAAATCGGATACAGAAGATACCCTGCTGGTTTGAGGAATATCAAAACGGAAGGATGCTTCGTGAAAACTAGTGATCGGAAGATTATATAAAGTGACACCCATACTTCCACCAATATTCTCCACGTAAACACCCTGACCTAAAAGTGCTGTAAAGTTGTGATCTTTTAAAGTCTTATTATAAGTAATGGTGTTTTCAATATTCCAGTTGAAGCTATTGTTCTCCCCCTTTGAATAGTTATTCTGCGTATTATTATTTGTGGGATTCAGGTAGAAAACCGGCGTAAAACCGATATTACCCCAATAGGCTTTTTTTGCACCAAGTGTGCTCCGTACTTTAAGGTCTTTGGTGATGGCAGCGTCCAGGTAAACGTTCCCTACGATATCATCGGACCAATTGTATGCTCCCAGGCGAGTTTGTACATAAGCAAGCGGATTGGTCATTTCCTGGCCGACTATTGTCGAAATTCCGTAAGGATGGCCATTTACGTCCCGGAAAACTGGATTTGAGTTATAGGGCGGAGCATTTGCTGCCGTAGGATCCGTTACTACCAATGGAGTAATAGGATCGAGATTTATTGCCGAACTCAGCGGCCCGCCGAATTCACTGTTAGTGTTTCCCAGGCCGACAGACTTCTGCCGGGCATAAGACAAGGTTTGTCCGAGAGTGAAAACATTTGAGATTTTGTGAGTGGAGTTGATGCGGATGCTTTTGCGTGAATACCTGGAAATTTCAGTTGTCACAATGCCATCCTGGTCCAACATACCGAACGAGAGATAAAAGGTAGATCGGTCATTACCTCCGCTCAGGCTTATTTCATTTGAATACCTCCGGGCATCGTCGTTAAATACTACATCCTGCCAATCGGTTCCTTTACCAAAAGAGGATGGATTAGCATAAAGAATGCTTCCCCCGCCGGCAACCGACCGTTCGTTCATCAGCGTGGCATACTGTGTTGCATCCAACACTTCCAGCTTACGTTCGGCAGACTGTGTACCATAAAATCCGCTGTAGGAAACTGTTAGTTTACCAGACTTGCCTTTTTTGGTAGTGATGAGAATAACACCCGTTGCCGCCCTTGTACCATAGATAGCAGCCGAAGCCGCGTCTTTTAAAACCTCGATGGATTCAATATCCGATTGATTAAGATAAGAAATGGCACCTGCATCCACTACAACACCGTCTACCACCCAAAGCGGATTATTACCACCTCCGAAGGTGGTTACCCCGCGCACCCGAATCGTTGAAGCAGATCCCGGTTGTCCGGAGTTCTGTTGAATCGTGACACCCGAAACCCGGCCCTGAAGCGACTGCTCGACCCTGTTACTGGGGACGTTTTGTAAATCACTGGCTTTAACGCTTGAAATAGCGCCGGTAACCACGCTTTTTCGCTGTGTACCATAACCCACAACCACTACCTCGTCCATTGCGGCACTGCCTGAGACATCTATCTGCGCATTAACAATCTTGTTTTCAGGAATAGAAACCTCCACAGGTTTTATGTTCAGATAAGTAATTACCAAAACCGCAGAAAGTGAAGGGACATTAATAAGGAAGTTGCCGGCGGAGTCGGAAACAGTGGCTGTAGTGCTTCCCTTCACGCTGATGGTAGCGCCGGCCAGGGGCTGGTTATCGGATTTTTGGGTAACCTTTCCACTTATAGGGATGGTCTGCGCAGTTGCAAAAATCACCATCATTTGCAACGCAAAAAAAATCGAAACCTGGTAAAGCAGTCGTTTTTTCATAAGCAAGAAGTTGTTTTGGAAAATTGAGAAAAGCGTTCGTTGGCACTAATGTAGGTATCAGTATTAGGGAGGCCCAAAAAAACACCCCCTCAATACCACGTCATTATTCGGTCGACTTTGGTCTAATACCCGAATCAAAACTCATCATTACCACATCAACAGAAATTTCTAACTTAGGATCACGATTGCTCATATGAAACATCCCTATAAAGTTTCAATTTTACTGTTTCTTATATTATTGCCTTCGGTGGTGAGACTCAGCGCACAAAACACTATTGCGATTCCTGATATCGTGAGTTATACCAAGGAAGATTACAATGCCGGTAGCCAGAACTGGAAGATTGTTCAGGATGATCTGGGAATAATTTACGTTGCGAACCATGAAGGATTGCTCACTTTCGATGGTAACCACTGGGAAAAGTATGTACTGCCAAACGAATCGATTGTCAGATCGCTTGCCCTGGGCCCGGGTGGAAGGATCTATGTCGGTGCTCAGAGTGAGATCGGATATTTTGCACCTGATCAGGCGGGCCTGCTAATGTATCATTCCCTTTCAGGTTTGATACCTCCCGATCAGCGCGAGTTTGCAGATATATGGAACGTAATCATATTGGATGGCGGTGTTTTTTTCCGGTCAAATAAAAAGATATTCCACTTTACAAGCGACAAAATTATTGCTTATCCCAGCCCCAACTGGGATTTCATGGGCTATGCCAATGGTATGCTGATTGCCAATGAATATGAACGGGGACTACTTCGTTATAAAAATGGAACCTGGGAACCATTTGTCGAAAATGGCAAGACGCTGAAAGATGCCAAGCTAATCGATTTTGTAGCTTTGAAGGGAGACAGTTCGCTGATCGTCACTAAGACTTCCGGCATATTTTGTTATAGCAAAGGTATTCTTACTCCTTTTGTGTCCGGCGATTTGCGGCAAATAACGGATAAGATAATCAATGGACTCATCGTGGTTAACGATGACAACCTGGCTATTGCCACTTCTCTTGCAGGATGTTTTATCATCACCCGGAGAGGCAAACTGATACAACGACTTTCGCGTCACGAAGGCTTACAGAACAACAATATCATTGCTATATCAGCCGACAAAAATAAAAATATATGGTTGGGGCTTGATAATGGCATAGACTTCATTGCATACAATAGCGCCATCAGGCATATTTACCCCGACGACCAGGAACATAATACTGCTTATGCAGCCATCATTCATAAGCAGAGTTTGTATCTCGGTCTTTCGAGCGGATTATACCGGGCGCCGGTTTCTTCCGAAAGCGATATCTCAAATATGCGATCTGCATTTACCCGGGTCAATAACACACACGGTCAGGTCTGGAACCTTTCGGAAGTTAATGATCAATTGATAATGGGACATAATGACGGCGCCTACATAATTGAAAACAATAATGCAACACGGCTCGATGGTAGTTCCGGCTTCTGGCTTTTTTTGCCCTTGAGCCCGGTAGAGCCTTCAGATTATATGCTGGCGGGCACCTACAACGGAATAAACATTTATGATTATCGAAACGGTCGGTTTTATGATAGTCTACGGCATATTCATTTCGAATCATCGAGGTTTATTGCCATGGATAATAATATTGCCTGGGTTGGCCATCCATACCTGGGACTATTTAAGGTGGACTTTAAAACTTTCCCCCAGCCAAAGTTCGCAGCGTATACTGATAAGCAAAAAATCCTTTCTAAAAACAGGAATTATGTCTACAAGATCAAAAACCGGATTATTCTTTCCAACGATAACGGTTTATTTGAATACGATTCGCAGAAAGATGACTTTGTGCCTTGTATTTTCCTTCGAAAAATTTTCGATAATGAACCGGTACAATACCTGAAAGAAGACCAGAAAGGAAATATATGGTTCATAAAAAATAAGCATCTTGGTGTAGTCAACTTCAGCAACGGGAAGCCTCAGGTTACATTCATTCCTGAAATGGATTCAAGGTTGCTGACCAGTGGATATGATTTTATTTACCCTTATGATCTCCGGAATGTCTTTGTAGCAGGTGAGCACGGCTTTTACCTGTTGAACTATGAGAAATATAAATCCATGACCGATAAAATTTCACTGCTAATCACTTCAGTGAAGGCTATCGGAGACCGCGACAGCAGCCTGTTTGGCGGTCACCTGCAGCAGGTCGGGATCGGGGGCAGACCTGTGAATCAACATGTACCTGAATTAGATTACGCATGGAATACATTGCATTTCACTTACTCATCACCGTTATTCGGCCGCCAGGCGAGCACGGAATATTCGTGTATGCTCGAAAATTTTGACAAGGCATGGTCACCCTGGTCCAAAAAAACAGAGAAGGAATATCTTTACCTGCCACCCGGCAATTATGTGTTTCAGGTAAAGGTCCGTAGCCACACAGGCTATCACCCGGTATTACAGAGTTATCGATTTACCATATTGCCACCCTGGTATAAAACCGGCTGGGCGTGGCTACTGTACGCCACCATATTCGGGCTGATCATTGTCGCGATTTATCATCGTCAAAAACGAAAATTTGAGACCCAGCGGCGTCTGCATAGGGAGGAAAACAAGCGCGTGCAATATCTGCATCAGCTGGAGATTAAAAAATCCGAAGCAGAGATAGTAAAGCTAAAGAATGAGAAGCTGGAAACTGAATTGCAACTTATAAACAAGGAGTTGGCCACAACATCTATCAACCTTGTCCAGCGCGGCGAAGTGCTGCATAAAATTAAGGACGAAGTACTGAGAATGAAGAAGACCGGCAATGAACATGAACATAACGAGGAAGATTTCAGGAAAATCATCCGCATGCTGGAACCGGAAAAAGTGAAACACGACTGGGAACAATTCGCACTTCATTTCAACCATGTGCATGATGAATTTTTGGTGGCATTGAAAAGAGAATACCCGGGGTTAACACCCAATGAAATAAAACTATGTGCTTATCTCCGGCTAAACATCAGCAGTAAGGAAATCGCGCATATCATGAATATTAACGTGAAGAGTGTTGAATTGAGCCGATATCGACTGCGTAAAAAGCTGCAACTTGAACCAGGTGTACACCTGTTCAATTTTCTGCTGGAGTTTCATGGTCAGCATAAAAAAGATGTCGGATTATAAACAGCTTTACGAACAAGAGCGAATTAAGCGTGAAACGGAGTCGGTACCATTTGGATAGATACACTTTGCACTGAACAGTTTTAAAAAAAAATCGATTTTGAATTGATTTGGTTATAAGTACAAAATTAAATATTTTTAGTACAAATACGTACTATGGCTAAAAACAGAACTGCGGAGTCGAAAAAGGGAGGCATAAAAAAAAGCTATTTAAAAAAACAAAAAATAGTGCAGAGCGGGTCTGTGGGAACAAATTTGGTTAAGTCACAAAAAGTTTCCAAAACTGTTGTTGAAGTGAATGAACCCGAGGTTCACTATCTCAGGGATTTATCGCAGGTTTTGCAAACCAGTAAAGGCAGGCCGGAGTACAAAATGAGTTCATTCGAAAAAATTGAGCTCGTTGAAGGAGGCATATCCAAGAAAGCGCTGGAGAACTTAAAACAGAAAGCGGGTCTGGATTATGATCAACTCTCCGAAGTTTTAAATGTAGCCCGGACAACGCTGCTCAATAAAAAAGGCAACGAAAAATTCAATAAAGATGTCAGCGACAAGATCCTGGGGCTCGCTAACGTTTATTCCTATGGATACGAGGTATTTGAAGAAAGGGAAAGGTTTAATGAATGGATTTTCAGAAAAAACAAAGCGCTGGGTGGTCAGGTTCCATTTGACATCCTGCACACCAGTTTTGGCCGTGAGGAAGTAAAGCATTTGATTGGCCGCATAGATCATGGCGTTTATTCATAATCTATGCTTTTATACAGGATTGCAAGAACCAAATGGGCGCGGACGGTAGATGGCGAAGGAGCAAGACTTCATGGTGGCAGATGGAATCATTCAGGCACACCATGTATCTATACTTCGGAAAGCAGGGCGCTGGCCATACTGGAATACACTGTGAATACAAACCTTGATGATATACCCCGGGCGTTAAGTATCATCACTATCCATGTGCCGGAGGATGAAGCTGCAAATTTTTTCATGGTCCCAATTTCTTCTCTACCTGGCGATTGGCGCGATTCCCCGGCTCCGACCTCTGCAAAAGATTACGGAACCGGTTTATTAAAGAAAAATTTCCCGGGATTTGGCATTCCTTCGGTCATTATCCCGAAGGAGTTTAATTTTTTGCTTAACCCAATGAAGGGTTCAGGCAAAGCCTACAGTGTGACAGAAATTGAAGATTTTGTGTACGATATAAGAATCAAAAGGGTCTAGCGTTTTGTAACCAAGTCAGATATTTTTCATTGCACAATATTGATAATATATTTATATTGCAGCAAAGAGAACCAATTATACTAATTGCTTGCCCCTGCTTCAAATAACGAAACGGATCTGTTGCAACAGGTCGCTAACGGCGATGAAACTGCCTTTAGCAAATTGTATTACGGGTATCACAACATACTCGGTATCTACATCTATCAGCTGACCCAATCCAGGGAATTGTCGGAAGAAATTGTGCAGGATGTTTTTCTGAAAATATGGGTTGGTCGTAAAGCTTTAACAGGAGTAACCAATTTCAAAGCCTGGCTTTTTATAGTTTCCAAAAATCAAGCCTTAAACTCCCTGCGTACAATTACAAAAGAAAGAACACTCAAAAAAGATCTTTCCAGGGATTACGAGCATTCATCCGGCATTAATGAAGAATCTTTTGATAATGATTCTTACATACTTCTTGAACAAGCCATCAATCAATTACCAGAACAACAAAGAAAAGTTTTTATCCTCAGCCGCTATCGCCGGTTAAAATATAAAGAGATAGCAACAGAATTAAAGCTATCGAGGGAAACAGTAAAATCTTACCTGGGTCTTGCCGTTTCTTCTATTACAAAATTTGTCAATGCCCGGTTATATCCTGTTTTTTGGATCGTCTATTTGCTTTTTTTATAGAAATATCCGGCGGGCTACCCCCTTTTTTCTAATTTTTGTGTCTTCTTCAGGGAGCCTTTCCTTCCCAGTCATTTCAGGCCTTACTTATGGATATAAGAAACACCAGATTAAAATTTTTATTACAGCGTTTTCACAATAGGACAGTAAGCCAGGAGGAGATAGACGAACTGAAATCGTTAATTAAAGGCAACAACGTTGAAGAACAGCTAAAAAAAATCTGGGACGAAATTCCGGACCAGGACCCGTTTTTCAATGAGGATAAAAGCGCGGAAATGCTTGCTGAAATACTGCAACATCAACCGGCTGTGCTGATGGAACCACGGAAAAGAAGAATTGCTGCATTCATGATGGCCGCCGCCACAGTACTGGTTTTACTAATAGCGGGTACATGGATTTTTTTTAATGCTAAGGACAAAGCGAAACCATCTGCAGATAACGTCGCTGTAGCTGATCATAAACCTGCAATTATGCCTGGCAGCGATAAAGCCATGCTGACCTTATCGGATGGTACTATAATAATTTTGGATAGCACCAATAACGGAACGCTGGCTTTACAAGGAAATAGCAGAGTAGTAAAATTAAACGATCAGGTTGTATACAATAAAGATCAGAAGACTGGTACATATTCGCCTCAAACAACTTTTAATACCCTTTCAACACCAAGAGGCGGACAATACGTGCTCAAACTGGAAGATGGGACTAAAGTCTGGCTGAATTCAGTGTCTTCGATAAAGTATCCTTCGGCATTCGGTGCTGGTGAAAGAACCGTTGAATTAACAGGTGAAGCTTTTCTTGAAGTTGCCAGGGATGCTAAGCGCCCTTTCACTGTTAAGGTGAACGGAATGGCTGTAAATGTACTGGGCACTCATTTCAATGTGATGGCATACGAAAATGAGGAAGCAACGGTTGTCACTTTATTTGAGGGCGCCGTAAATGTCACAAAAGATAAGGAGAAAATCACCTTGCGACCCGGTCAGCAAGCGATGCACAAAACGGGTGCAGCATTGAAGGTGGTCAATGATGTAAATCTTGAAGAAACGATCGCATGGAAGAATGGCTATTTTCAATTCAATCATACCTCGCTGGCAGTGTTGATGCGACAGGTGGAGCGGTGGTACAATGTAGATGTAATGTATGAAGGCAAAATTCCAACCAGGAAGTTTGGAGGTAAGATCTCCAGGAAAAGTGATATCAATAACGTAATTAAAATACTTGAAGAGAGTAAGGTGCACTCACGCATTGAAGGAGACAAAATAATTATTCTGGATATTTAGGAAACAAAAGCCGGAGTGTTGGCGCACTACCGGCTTGACATGGTTTCCATAACAATTTTTTGGGTAAGCTCTTCCGATTTAAAGAAGAGGTATTGTTAATGTAAAAACACACAATTAAAGGTATGCTATTTAGAGCTAATCGCAAGCCCCCGTGTCTCGTATGGAGACCAATTGCTAAAATGATGCTTATTATGAAACTGACTACGGTAATAATATTATCGGTTTGTTTGCAGGCAAGCGCTGTAGGGTTTGGCCAGAAAATTTCACTCAAGGTTAAAGACGTTCCATTGGCGCAGGTCTTCACGATTATTGAAAAGCAAAGCGAGTACGTCTTCTTTTTCGATCAGTCGCTTATTGAAAAGGCACAGAAGGTTACGCTGCATACAAGCAATGAGCAATTGAAAGACGTGCTTGACGCCTGCTTTAAAGATCAGCCTTTAACTTATTCGATAGTTGGAACAACGATCGTTGTAAAAATTAAAGAGGATTCGTCAGCAGAAAAACAATCACCTGTTGTATTGGTAAAAGGCCGCGTGGTGAATGCAGAACAACAGCCGCTGGTTGGCGCTTCAGTATTAGTAAAAAACGGGAATAAAGGTTCAAAAACCGATGCCAGCGGAAATTTTATCGTTGAAGTAGATCCCGGTACTATCCTGGTGATTTCTTATGTGGGCTATAGCCCGAAGGAAGTCAAGATAGAAAACAGCAATGATTTTTTGAATATCGTACTTAACGCACAGATAGAAAGCAATGAGGAGATCGTTATAGTGGCCTATGGCAGTATCAAGAAAAGTGATCTTACCGGTTCCGTTTCCCAGGTAAAGGCGGGCGATATCAATTCTTATCCTACTACTAATGTGATACAGGCGCTCAGCGGCCGCGCAGCGGGTGTAAGAGTGATACAGAACAATGGAGCTCCGGGTAGTCCCATCAGCGTACGTATACGGGGAGCTAATTCGATTCTGGGTGGCAACGAACCTTTATATGTAATTGATGGACTTCCCAGCAGCCCTACCTATCTGCAAAATGCGGATATAGAATCAATGGAAATTTTAAAAGATGCGTCGTCCACTGCTATGTATGGCTCAAGGGGCGGCAACGGCGTGGTACTGATCACCACCCGTTCGGGTAAAAAAAATCAACCCACAAGCGTAAAGCTCGATATGGGATACAGTGTGCAGTCGATCACTAAAAAAATGAAATTGCTGACACCGCACCAATACGTATCCCTTTACAACGAGCAGGCGGTGAATGATGGACTGGCACCCTATTTTTCACAACAACAGGTAGACTCGTTCAAAAATGTGAAGGGCACTGACTGGCAGGACCTGTTGTTACGCAATGCACCCATGTATAACACGAGCATAAGCGTCAGCGGTGGATCAGACAGAACTTCGTACTTTCTTTCCGGGGGCGTTTTTTCACAGGAAGGGATCATTCCTAATTCTGATTACAACCGGTATTCATTGAGGATAAACCTGAATCACGAAATCAGCAAGATCTTCAATGTGGCTTATAACAGCACCTATACGCGATCTGACAGGAGTTCACAAAATTCACAATTGGGAAACAGAGGCGGCGATATGTTCGGCGGAATGCTTTTTGCACCGCCTACAGTAGGCCCGTACACGAACGACGGACACTATGTACGTCTCAATACTATCTATCCTTTTATTTCCAATGCACTGGTTAACCCTGTCGCTACCAAAAACGAAGTGACCAATCAAACTAAGGTGGATGATATTGTTGCCAACCTGAGTCTCAACATCAAGCCGGTTAAAAATGTGACCGTACGCATATCGGGAAATTTACTGAACAGTAATAACCGCAATGATAATTTCAGGAACAGGGAACCCTATGCATTGAATTCTGTAGGTGTCGCCAACGTTGCCACAAGTCAGTACACCAGTTTGTTGAACGAAAACATCATTAGCTACAAAAACGTTTTTAGCGGCAGGCATAACCTGGATGTCGTAGGGGGATTCACCAACCAATTGGATAAAAGTACGGCAATGGAGTCAGGGAATGCTTCTGACTTTTTGAGCAATGAAGTATTTACCGGCAGCCTTCAGTCTGCTGGTGTATCCGGGCTACCCAACTCCCGATATTCAAAAGTTGCATTGTCATCTTTTGTGGGCCGTGTTAACTACGGCTTTGACAACCGCTATCTTTTTACGCTAAGCTTCCGCCGCGATGGATATTCTCCGTATTCCGATGAGAACAAATGGGAAAATTTCCCTTCTGCAGCCATCGCCTGGAAGGCATCCAATGAAAAATTCCTGGCAAATTCGGGAATAATTTCTGATCTTAAACTCAGGGCTTCATACGGTCGCACAGGTAACACATCCATCAGCGCCTACCAGTCGCTCAACATATTACAGCCTTACAACACTATTTTTGGCGACGCATTATCGATTGGCTATGCGCCCAGGGCACAATATGCAAGTAAACTTAGATGGGAAGTAACTGATCAGATGGATATGGGTGTTGATATCGGGTTGCTAAACGACAGGATCCGCGTGACTGCTGATTTCTATTACAAACAAACTAAATACCTGCTGAACCAGGTACAGTTGCCCACGTCTTTTGGATATGAAACATCTCTGCAAAATGTAGGTGAAATTAGCAATAGAGGTATTGAACTGGCTGTTGATGCAAGTGTCATCGACAACAGGGATTGGAAATGGAATATTGGAGCAAACATATCTTTCAACCGGAATATGATTGTTAAGCTGTATGATGGTCAGGATATTGTAGGGTCCAATATTTTTACCGGCAACATCAACGATTATGTAAACCTGCTCCGGGAAAATGAACCCGTATATGTATTCTATGGGTATAAAGAAACCGGCTACACCGATAACGGTCTTATAAAATACGAGGACAAGAATAAGGACGGAGCTATCAATGCGCTCGACCGAAGTATTATCGGAGATCCTAACCCCGATTTTATCTATGGACTGAATTCCATCACGAAATATAAAGGATTCGAGCTGACATTGTTTATTCAGGGTTCCCAGGGAAATGATATTTTTAATCTGAACAAGGCGAGCACACTTGACATGGGTTGGGGCCTGAACCAGATCGAAGAAGTGTATACAGATCATTGGACCACTGACAAGCGGGATGCAAAATATCCTAAACCTTCGAACAAGATCAATGGTAACTTCTCCACCAGGTTTGTCGAAGATGGTTCATACCTGAAATTCAAGAATATTCAACTTGCCTATACATTGCCGGTAACTAACTGGAAATTTAATGCATTGAAATCTGCACAGCTATATGTAAGCGGACAAAACCTCATCGTTATCACCAATTATTCCGGATATGATCCGGAAGTCAACGCATACGGTTCTGCCAACTCGATGGTGCAGGGAGTTGATTACACCGCGTACCCAAATAGCAAATCAGTGACTGTCGGAATCCGTTGCGGATTTTAAACTAATAATAGAAAATCATAGTATATGAAGAGTATTTTCAAACTAACTGTTTTGAGCCTGGTGCTCCTTGCTTCATGTTCAAAAATGCTGGAAGAACATCCGCAGACGATTGCAGCAGAAAACTTTTATAAAACGCCGGTCGAGATTGAATCAGGATTGAATGCTATCTATGAAACAGTGCGCTACTTATCTACTTTTGGTGGCTTCTATACACTGCAGCATGAAATAAACACCGAATATATGTATGGAAGGGGAAGCTTCGCCCCCATGAATTCCTACGACGGCCTCGACAATACCAATGTTGGTCGCATCACAGATTCCTGGAACAATTTTTACAAAGGTGTGCGTAACGCCAATCTCATCATTCAGAAGGCGCCGCTTGCTGATATTACCGAAGCAGAAAAGCTGCGTTATGTAGCGGAAGCAAAGTTCCTGAGAGGTTTGTATTATTTCCACCTGGTAAGGAACTGGGCCGGAGTACCATTGCATACCGAACACAATATGGACTCCATTAACCTTAAAAAAAGTAGTCCGGAGGAAGTTTATCAGCTAATTGAATCCGATCTTCTGTTTGCTGAAACCAATCTTACAGACAATCCAAGATTGGTAGGAACCCCTTCGAAATGGGCGGCCAAAACAGTATTAGCTGAATTGTTCCTGACTCTTAAAAAATATGACCTGGCCAGGAAAGCGGCATTCGAAGTGATACAGTCAAACAAGTATTCACTGATTAGCGTGACTGTTGCCGATGATTTTGAAAAATTATTCGGCAGGGATGCCAATAATACTTCAGAGGAAATTTTCTATTTTAAATTTTCATCCAAGGTTTCTGGCCAGGGGTATCAATACCTCGCCTATCTCCACGCTACAAAAACCACAAATTTTCCTCCGGGCGGGTTTGCTACAATATATAGTGACTCTCTCAATCCATTTTTGCGCGATTGGGACAGGAAGGATCTTCGCTATACATTTACCTGGTATCCTTCAAACATCAATGTCACCCCTACTACTGTACTGTGTAAAAAATTCAGTGACCGTCAGGCCACGATACAGTCGGGAAACAATGATTACCCGCTTTACCGATACGCTGATCTGCTGCTTTTTTATGCCGAAGCTGAAGCAAGAATGAACAATGGTCCCACAGCCGATGCGGTTGAAAAACTCAATATGGTAAGGCGCAGGGCTTATGGCAAACCGGCTACAACCGCTAATCCCCTTATTGATATCAAATCAACCGATTTTCCAACCACCGATGCCTTTGTAAGACGGGTAGTAATGGAAAGAGGATATGAAACTGTTGGAGAAGGCAAGCATTGGTTTGACTTAAAACGGTTAGGCATTGCTCAACAGGTGATCAAAGAAGTAGAAGGATTAACAATGACTGAAAAACATTTGTTATGGCCTATCCCTCCCCGCGAGTTCAATGGCAATACTTCCCTGCATCCAACTTTGGATCAGAACCCTGGCTACTGATGTAGCAATTCAAATATTTTTTAATTCTAAATCAGGAGAGGTTATGATATACTTCAGATTGATAACAGTGCTCTTATGCGCGATCATATCTATTCCCGGACAACAGGCCAGGGCAAACAATATAGAAGCAAACAATATAGAAGCAGACATTATAGAAGCAGACATTTGTATTTTCGGCGGCAATGCTGCCGGTGTAATAGCAGCCTATACAGCTGCAAAGATGAATAAAAAGGTATTGCTCATTGAGCCCGGTCAGCATCCTGGCGGATTAACAACCGGTGGATTGGGTTATACAGATATTGGCAATAAATATGCGATTAATGGTTTGTCCCTCGATTTTTATCGCCGCATTGGTAAATATTATGGAAAGCTGGAACAGTGGATATTCGAGCCGCATGTGGCAGAGAATATCATGAAACAATACATCAAAGACGCGAAGGTGAATGTATGGTATGGACACCAGCTTTCAGCAGTGGAGAAGAAGAACGGAAACATCATATCAATAACAGTGTATGATGCATCCGGAAAACAACAACAAGTAAAAGCGAAGGTATTCATTGATTGTTCCTATGAAGGAGATCTGATGGCAAAAGCCGGTGTATCCTATACTGTTGGACGGGAAGCCAATAGTCTTTATAAAGAGACCTATAATGGTGTTCAACTCCTGAAAGGACACCAATTCCCCGACGGAATAGATCCTTATAAAACACCCGGAGACAGCAGCAGCGGGCTGGTATGGGGTATAAGTAATGAGCTGCTTAAAGAACATGGCAGCGGCGATAAAAAAGTACAGGCTTATAATTTCCGCATATGCCTGAGCAATAAAGCAGATAACATGGTGCCCATTGAAAGGCCGGATAATTACGATTCGGCCAGGTACGAATTATTATTGCGTTATCTCAAAAAGAAGGTACCCGGAGATCTCTGGGGATTTCTAAAGTTCGACCTGATGCCGAATAACAAAACGGATATCAACAATAACGGTCCATTCTCCACCGACATGATCGGCATGAGCAATAATTACCCGGAATCCGACTACGCAACAAGAAAAAAAATACAGAAAGCTCATGAGGACTATACGAAAGGCCTCCTCTATTTTATCGGACATGATGAGCGGATGCCGGAACACCTGAGAAAACAAATGCTTAAATGGGGATATCCTAAAGATGAATATACAGATAACAATAACTGGACGCCGCAGATGTATGTAAGGGAAGCGCGCCGGATGATTGGTGAATACGTTATGACCCAGGCCAACTGTGAGGGACGGGAAACGGTAAACGATACCGTGGGTTTGGCGGCTTATACCATGGATTCGCACAACTGTCAGCGAATTGTATTTAATGGCATGGTAAAGAATGAAGGTAATGTCGAGATCGGTGGTTTCGGACCTTATCCCATTTCTTATCGTTCCATTATCCCTAAATCAGCTGAATGCAAAAACCTGCTGGTTCCGGTTTGTTTGTCTGCCAGCCATATTGCTTATGGATCTATCAGGATGGAACCTGTGTTCATGGTACTGGGACAATCGGCAGCAATCGCCGCTGCGCTTGCAATTGAAAAAGATAATGACGTACATAAGGTCGATGTGAAGGAATTAAGATCATTGCTGACATCAAATCCACTGATGAACGGAAAAACACCGGAAGTATTAGTTGATAATGACAACTCATCGCAGGTAACTGTAACTGGTGATTGGAACGTTCGTAAACAAGGCGCCTACGGAATGTCGATGCTTGTTGATTCCAGCAACGGAACCGGCAACAAGGTTATTCGGTTTACCCCCGTTTTGCCACGGGCGGGTACTTATCATATCTATACTTACATACCTAAACTACAGGGCCTTTCTTCCACCACATCTGTCAATATTTACGATGGCAACAATATAAAAAAGATAGTCATTAAAGCCGAAGACATTAAAGTGGAAGGGCAAACCTCCGGTGAATGGATCAGTCTTGGACTACATCGGCTGGCAAAGGATAAAAAAGTGTATGTAGAAATTTCCAATAACAAGGCGGATGGTATTGTATCTGCCGATGCTGTTTTGTTTATACCGCAGTAAATTTTATGCCGGAGTAAATGTGTCCGTTGCGATTGCTTCAACTGAGGTTGAACAGATAAATTTTTATACCAAATTCTGACGCTATATGAAAAAAATTATTGCTTTGCTGCTTTTATCTGCCCTATTTGGTAATAACAAATTGCGGGCCCAATTAGTGCTGGTTGATGATATGGAAGGCAACGGGCCTGCCTCGGGAAACTGGATCTATAATGCCGGAGCGAATGCCACAGGCTCTGTACTCTTCCATGAGCCCAACCCGGCTCCTTCCGGCCTTAATAAAAGTTCCCATGTTGCCAAATTTACAAAGGATACTACCTGTTCCCCTTACATGGCCGCAGCCGTTACGCTGGGATCCCCGTTTGACCTGTCTGGCAACAATACTTTTAAAATGCTGGTGTACAGCAATGTGATCGAAGAGGTATTGTTCAAGCTTCAACCGGGCGGCGACTTCGCGCAGGCTGTGTTTCAAACATACCGCATTAAGAATATAAATCAATGGGAAGAAGCTGTGTTTACTTTTCCTGGTGCGAGTAACCGAACAGATCTGAATCGCATAACTATCCAGTTCATGGATGGTAAAAAAGCAAATGGAATATTATATTTTGATCAGATACAGGCTCCCAATTCAACCAGTATCAACCTTACAAAAATGAATATTCCGATGGGCCAGGAGAATGGCAAGGTGATTGAGGTAAAGTTGAGTGGCGACAAATTTAAAACAACACTCAATGTAGCTAACTGGATTAGTTCGGGTCTTCCCCAGGGCGTATCGATTGGTAACCTGCTAAGGATGAACGACACCACTGTCAATATTGTTCTAAGCGGCAACTCAACGGTAAACTATTCTACTACAACTTTTACACTAACAGTAAACGGTAATGAGTTGCAAAATCCTAATATTGTTAGCTATAATGCAAAGGGAATTGTAGTGTTCGACGGCAATCCAGGCTGGACGATGATATACTATGACGAGTTCGAAACAGAAGGACTACCCGATCGTACCAAATGGAACATCGATCCACACCCTAAGGGATGGATCAACAGTGAGCAGCAGGTATACACCGATTCCACACGTGACAATGCCCGTGTGAGAAATGGTAATCTCGTCATCACTGGAAAAAAAGATTTTCCAACCGGTAATCCAGATGAACCCTGGTCTTCAGCCCGTGTCACTTCTCTTCGCAAAATGGAATTTTTATATGGTAAAGTAGAAATGAGAGCAAAACTACCGAGAGCGAGAGGTTCATGGCCAGCATTCTGGCTGATGCCAACAACCAATGCTTATGGCAACTGGCCCAAAAGCGGTGAAGTTGATATCCTCGAGCATGTAGGAAATAGTTTTGGTAAAGCCATGGCCGCCGTACACACCGAAAACAAAAACTGGACAAACGGCGGCAACCTTGGTGGCAATCAGATGATGCCCGACCTCGATACAGTATATCATGTGTACGGACTGGAGTGGTCTCCCGATTCATTGCGATTTACTCATGATGGCGTTGGTTTTTATACATATGTTAATCCTCAAACCGATTGGAAAGACTGGCCATTCGACAAACCGTTTTATGTTATCCTGAATATTGCTATGGGAGGAGGAATGGGCGGCAATATCGTGGAAGCTGACTGGCCAGACAGCATGCTCGTTGATTGGGTGCACATTTCACAAAAAGGATTGGGAACGCCGGTATTGAATTCGATTATTATCACACCGGACAGCATATCTGTTCTACCGGGGAAAACACAACAGTTCATAGCCAGAATACAAGACCAGAACGGTCATGTAATAAACGGCATTACTCCAACATGGAGTATTTCAGGAACTGGTAACGTGATCAATGCTGATGGTTTCGCCACCATTCAAAGCTCAGGTGTGGTTACTGCAACCACTACGGTTGAAAATATAACGGTATCAGGATTAACCAATATCACAGTAAGACCTACTGATTATAAATCGATACCTGCAAGGATAGAAGCCGAAGATTTTGATAATTCAAATGTATGTTGCACGGAAACCACTGCTGATACCAGTGGCGTGCTGAATGTAAGTTATATCGGTAAAGGATCATGGTTTGAATATGATATCGATGTACCTGACTCAAAAGCATATCGCCTCCAGCTGAGGGTAGCGGCGAATTCGGCTTCAAGTCTGAAAATCGCCATCGATACAACTGAGTTGACAACTGTTCAACTTCCCGCCAGTGGTGGCTGGCAAACCTGGATAACTGTTATCTCCGCTCCCATCGTATTTGGACCGGGGCAAAAAACGATCCGCCTGACCTCGGAGTCTCCCGGCTGGAATTTCAACTGGCTACAGATCGTTAAGGCAAATAAACACAAAGTAAAAAGCGTGGTGATACAGCCTGACAGTGCCCGGATCTTTGCAGGAGAATCTTTACAATTTAAGGCGCTCGGGTATGATAAGGACAGCAATTATATTATGCTTTCACCAGATCCTGTATGGACAGTTTCCAGTTCCAATGCCGCAGTTAATACAACCGGTCTCTTTACATCCGACTCTGCAGGTCAGTATACGATTATTGCAGCTTCTTCAAAACACCTGAGCGGAAGTGCTATTGTAAATGTGTTTGGTGTTCCGGTTCTAACAAGGATAGAAATAAAACCAGATACCTTAATCATACCTGTGGGTGCTTCACAACAGTACACGGCCAAAGGATTTGATCAATATGATACACAGGTGCCATTAACTGACACGGTATTTTGGTTCGTTACCGGCAATGACAATACTATCGGCACAAACGGTTTGCTAACTGCAGGTAATATGCCCGGAACTTATTTCGTTACGGCAACTTCAGGAGGTGTGAGCAGAACATTGGAATTGGAGTTAGGTTATACCTGTACTGTCAACAATCGATACGAGGCCGAATCCGCTTCTTCGAATGCGGCAGGACCATACCTGGTCAATACAGATGATACGGATGGCGGTCGGCATTTTGAAGGCATCACCGCAGGAAAATGGTTTGCATACAGTGCGCTTAAAGTGCCATCGGCCGGCAAATACAATATCCGCCTGCGCGTCTCTACCACGGCTCCCGCTAAAATTAAGATCGGCCACGGCGCATTCACATTCCGCATCATTGATGTGCCTTCTACCGGCGGGCAATGGCAAACGATTTCAGATACATTGACTCTTCCGGCTTTATCCTATACAGGAATCAATGCAGTATCGGGAACATTTAAATTCAACTGGTTTACGATCGATAACTGCGCGGAGTTGCCCAAACAACCAGTGCGCATGGAACTGACTCCCGACATGATCACCCTTGCGGTTGGCGGCACCCATCAATTTGCGGCTCGCGGTTACGATATTAATAACCAACCTGTATCGTTATCAGCACCATTGCAATGGTCAGTAAATGGCACGAATAACACTGTTGATTCCAGCGGGTTGGTAACGGTTAATTCGGCAACCGGGATTTATGCTGTAATTGCTACTGCCGGCACGCTTACTGATACAGCCTGGGTTAATGTAGTTGAATGCTCTGTGAATACAAAATATGAGGCGGAGAGCTTTTCCGCCCGGCATTCCGGACCAGTGCTGGAAACATGTTCGGATCTGGGTGGCGGACAGAATTTTACGGGTCTTGCGCCAGGACATTATTTTGCCTATAATACATTAAATGTTCCCGCCACAGGTTTATACAGGATCAGCTTTCGTGTATCGTCTACTGCACCTGCACAGATAAAGATTGGTCACAGCAATTATAATTTCGGAGTAATAACTATCCCGTCTACAGGCGGTCAGTGGCAAACCATTACCGATACGATCACTTTGCCTGCACTAAGTTATACCGGGATACATGTAGTTTCCGGAACCTTCAGGTTTAACTGGTTTGTTATTGATAATTGTGGAACTGTGCCAAAGGGTATCAGCTTCAATCAATCCGCTGCTGGCTATAGCAGCGAAATGTTCTATAAAAATGGTAAATCCAGTCTGAGTGTATATCCCAATCCAACAACCGGACATGTTGTGATTAAACCGGATGATACAATCTATCACACAATGAAACTGTTTGATAGCCATGGCAGATTGATACATCAATGGAAAACCATTCCAGGTCAATTAACAATCAGTAAGGATTTCAGTTTCCTGAAAAATGGTATCTACATATTGAAGTTGGAAGGAATAAATAAACAGCAAACATTAAGGATAGTGAAACTATAACGACCCTTTCCCCTGTTATCGAAGAGACTGTTGAAAGACAGTCTCTTTTTATTTGCAAATGATCGGATTGCCACAAGAAGAAAAACGGACATTCTTATTTTGGTATGGTGGCGATGGCCTCTTGTTCATTGGCCTGTCCATATATAGTTCCTTCTTCAAAACCCGTCATGCCCATACAACCCAAACCGATAATTGGTACAACCAGGCCCTGGCTTCCCAATGCAATATTTTTGATTTCCATATTGTTTATTTTCATGGGCCAAATGTCGCTAAGGTTAGCGACCCCGCTGTATGCAAAGCCCTGAACATTGTATGCAAATCAAGGGTTGTGTAATAATTCGTCTGAGAAGTCATAATTCATCGGGGCGTAATTCATCTCGGCTGGAAGAAGCCGGACTCTGTTTTCAATGACTTTTTTAATTTGACCGATACATCGGTCAATATCGCCTTACAATGACCGATGTATCGGTCATTTATCAAACAAGGTAATAAACAGGTAATAACCTGGAGATAACCAGGAAATAACCAAGTAATAATAGGTAATAACCGGGTAATCCAGAAATAGGTAGGCGAACAAATACCGTTGACAAAGCAAATTGCCTTCCTTAATTTCTGCAGTCAAAAATATCTGCAGTCAAAAATATCTGCAGTCAAGAATATCTGCAGTCAAGAATATCTGCAGTCAAGCCATGTGATTAACATCGTGACTGTTTTGTTTGTGGGCGGCCCGTTGAAACAGCAACGCCGATCCAATAAATAGCAAGGCGAAGAACGCATGGAGACCAAACACTGCTAATACACCGTTGGCAAAAGCGGGCGTGCCGATAATCAACGCAATCGCAGGCACCAGCACAATCGCGAACCCCGTTGCAAGCAAAGCGCGTGACATTCCAAGTGGTTCTAAGTGTGCGATGATGGCACCGGTTAACCCGATGAGGAGCACACCGAAATACATCATGTTGGCGGGGTTGTCCCCAAGAATACCGCCAACTGCAGCATTCATCCAGGCGAGGAGTAACACTGCGGCAATCGCCACAACAACAGCGATCTGGTATGTCTTATTGCTCATCATGTTCTTCGTCACCATACCATACAAAAGACCGGCGGCACCGATCAGCAGAATAAGGGTCATAACAATTGCTCCCGGTTTCCAATGCCAGATGGCAAGAAGCAACAAGACCATGAATATAAGCAGTATGATCCCTATCCATTTAGTAATGCCAGTAATGTTTTTCATGATTTAATATTTTTAGAAGGTTACTTATGTTTATAAAATTTATAGAAAGTTGTTGTTATAAATTATAATTGCAGGCAGTTACTTTTCCTTTGTGAAAACACGCTGCCCGCCTCCCCGTTTTATGATCATCTGATTTTTAGCGGCGTCGAATTCAACGACAATCGCACCTTCGATTTTAAATTGATCCTGCGCCGTCGCTTCGAGCGGCGCAGGAGATTCAGCATTCGGTTGAATGAAAAGCGTTGTGCCTTCCCGTGAAATCGTAAATTTTACAGAAGCATCGGGACTCGAATAAACACCTACGTATTTATCCAGCACTTCTTTGCTCACGGCAATACTTTCGAAGGCAGGAATTTCGAACGGCTTATTGTAGTAGATGTCGATAACGCCGCTGACAATATCGCGCACAGGATAAACCTTTGCGTTCGTAGTATAAGCAACCACCAACTTTTCCTCCGGCAGATAGGCCAGCCAGGCTCCATAGTTATCTGCCCCACCCGTGTGCCCGTAAAAAGTTTTGCCGGCGAACGTAAAGCTTGCCATTCCCAAACCTTCCCCGTCCCGCATTGTCTTCATCAGGCCGAGACTTTCAGCAGACACGATCTTTCCGTCAAATAGCGCCACGATAAATCTGGCCATATCGTTTGGTGTCGAAACAATCGCACCCGCACTGAAGAGGATGCTCGGATGCGTTTCGGGCAACTGTTTCCATTCACCTCCCAAATTCATATAAGTAAGGGCCTCGTTTTTATTGACATCAATATTCCCGGTTGCGATGTAGGTATCACCCAGACCAATCGGGGAGATGATTCTTTCTTCAAGTGCTTCACCATAAGTTTTATCGGTTATCTTTTCAATTATAAGGCCGAAAAGAAGGTAGCCGGAATTGCTGTACATGTGCTTTGAGCCCGGCTCAAAATCAGGCTTGCCATTGACAATCAGTGCAAATATTTCATCCTTCGACATAGGCAATGTGTTCACGTTTTTTTGAGCATTCTGATCGCGTCTGACGTTAGGGATACCGCTGCGATGCTGAAGTATTTGAATGATTGTGATTTTGCTTGCATTCGGGATCTGGGGGAAAAATTTATCAATTGTGTCGGTCAGCTTTAATTTTCCTTCCTCCACAAGCTGCAGGATCATAGCAGCAGTAAACATTTTTGTGATTGAACCAATCCGGTATTTGTTCGTCGCGGATAATGGTTTCTTTTCTGTCTCGTTGATCTGGCTGTACCCGATGCTGCGGCTGTAAATGACATTACCATTCCTGGCGATGACCAGGCTCCCCATTGCCTTATTTTTTTCAGCGAGCCGGTCAAAAAACTTGTCGAGTTTGGCTTTGTCCGGCGTCTGTGCGTAGCTACCATTTAACAATGTCAATCCCAGTATAATGTTGAATATTATTTTGGTTTTCATGATAAATAAGGTCTAAAATACATTAAAATAAAAGTACTTTGCAAATCAAAGTAAGTAATAGTTTTTCTAATGTCAAAATTTTTCAGTCAGTAAAATTCATATGATTTGATAAAAGGCAGCGTCCATCATTGGACGGTTATGTTGTGATAATATCGGGAACAGGTCTTTGCAGCTAACCAAAATAATTATGGATGATGTTATTATGTTGATGCTGATGCATGCCACCGCAAGAATGTGGGCACGACAAAATCCTACATTTCAAAAATTGAAAACAACACTTGCTAAACAGTTATCTCGCATCGACTGTCACATCCGTGCTGACATACATTTTCTGTCACATACCATATCGAGAGGCAAAATGCCAGATAAACCATCATACACAGTAGAAGGTGATCACAATATTTCCCGTTTTTTCGCCAGTCTCAACATAACGAAATGCATCTGAAATTTTATCGAAGGGATATCGCCTGTCAATCACTGCTTTGAATTTTTGTTCTTCCATAAGTTGCCGGATCAGCACGACGCTGCGTTTGCAGTCAAAAGGAATCGGGAAGATCACCTTCTTACCTTTTCTCAAAGACGTACTTAACGCGAGGAAAATATTTATCGCCCATGGACCCGGCTCCGAGAAGATGTACGCGCCATCCGGTTCGAGCAACGGTTTACATTTTGCAAATGTACTCTTCCCTACCGCGTCAAAAACGTAGCGATACTTTTCTTTCAATATCGTGAAATCTTCCTTCAGATAGTCGATGACCTTGTGGGCACCTAACGATTGTATTAATTGGATGTTCTTAGTATTACATACCGCTGTTACGTTTGCACCGTAATAATTCAAAAGTTGAACCATGGCCGATCCGATCGCACCCGAAGCACCGTTCACCAAGACATTGTCACTGGGTTTCAATTTAATTTTATTCAGCATGTTGTAAGCATAGTGGGCACCTTCGAGGGCGGCTGCTGCCTGATCATATCCCACACCTTGTGGCATAGCCGAAATCGCCTTGCTTTCAGGGATGCATACATACTGCGCGTGTGTACTCAAGCCCGTATCCTCAAATCCAAAAACATTGTCACCAACGTTGAATGAGGTAACTTCTTTGCCGATGGCCATCACTTTACCCGCAAAATCAGTTCCCAAAATTGTTCTTTTCGGATTAAACAAGCCGGTCAGGAACCGCATGATAAAAGGCTTTGCTCTGAGCATCGCGCAATCGGTCCGGTTAACGGTCGTAGCGAAAACCTGTACAAGTACTTCATTATCCCTGGGTAATGGAATTTCTATCTCACGTATACGCAAGACGTCTGGCGGGCCGTATCGTTCATAGGTTGAGGCTTTCATGTGCTTTAAGATAATTTGTTTCCGCGCCTGTGAATTCATTTTACTCCTTGTTTTCCAATACTAACCGGGTTTTGACTTTTCCTGCTCTTACCATTTCTATCGCTTCATTCACTTTAGAGAATGGCATAAGATCCACCAGGGTCTCAATATTATGCTTTGCCGAGAAATCAAGCATATCTACCATGTTCTTGCGACTACCCACATAATTTCCATAAATAGTTCGTTGAGCATAATCATATAGCAAGCCCACCTGATGTCCCATTTTATTGAAAAACCGGATTGCCAGCTGCCCAAGGCCACCTGCTCCCAGGACTCCAACAATGGAATTGGCGGGTAACTGTGCTCTCGCTGATCAGCCTCAGACTATCTTTTTCATTTTTATTTTTTATAACGTTGATGATTTATATAATGCTGTAAATATATAGTTATTGTTGTTTTCATCCTTTCGCTTTTAACACTGATGATTGCCCCTTGCACGAGACAAATTTGGGAAACCAGTAAGAAAAAGGACGGGTAAATCCCGCCAACTAAAATATTTTCCCCGCCCTGGCGTTTATGATTACTGATTCAAAAATCCTAAACCTTATCCAATGTCATCCGAAAAAGAAAAAGGTGGTTTTACAATTGACTTTTCCAGGCTGTTTTCCTCAGACTACGACAAAGCAGTTCCGGGAAGTTATGATGAGAGCCTCTATACCGATCCTGTTACCGGTAAATTCCGTTTCCCTTCTAACAATACACTCTTCAAAGGAATAATTTCTGTAAAAGATGAAACGAATTACAAGCAAGAGTATTTCAGTGGTTTAAGTATTAAGGAGAAACAAGCGTTTTCTATTGATGAGTTTGAACGTAATTTTATGATCCCCTTATTCTCCATTGAAAAATTCAGTGATTTTATGGAAAGGATGCCGGAGGAGAGTTTTGAGAAAGGAATTTCCAAAGAGAATGTACTATACCTTTTCAGGAAGTTTAAGCATTTCATTAATGAAGAGCATTTTATTAATGACGAGGAAACCGAACCTTATTTTATTTTAGAGAAGGTGAAGTCGGATGATGCCCTGCGCCTTGGTTTGCTTTCGGCCTTCGATATTACAGCTACTAATTCAAGAGAGCTTTGGGACAATCTACATACCAATATCCTAAAAGAGATCTGTAAAGCGAATAATCTAACAGGAACCAATAAACGAGCAGCGATGCTTGATAAAATTCTGGAACTGAATCCTGCATTTCCACATAATGTGGTAAATGCCTCAGACCTTTTACAACAAACCTTTTTTTCGTTTGTCGATTTCTACCTGGATGATATTAAAAACACCATTGACCAACTGCATCCCCTTTACCTGGAACCGGTCTGGGAAACGGTGCGTGACACAAATTTCGGAACAAGGTTCAGGAAAAGGGTGAACGAATTAATGGATTCAAGATACTGGGCTGACAGATTAATTACAATCACTACAAACGATGAGGAGGATGAAGATGGAGAATAAATGGTATTACAATAACCCGGTTTTTACAATGCCTGATAAGAATCCCACTAAATCTGCTTTGGGTTCTGCCCCTACCGGAAAATTTCTTAAGGGAAAAGCGGGCTCTTATGACGAAAGCCTTTTTAGCGATGCTTCTACAGGTGAATTCTGTTTTCCTGATTATAATGCCGGATGGAAAGGTGTTGTGAAATTAAAGGACCATACAAAGTATAAGCAAGGAAGTTCTATAGAGGAGTTTGAATATTATTTCTTCAGCCCGGCTATTGAAGTTCCCGATTTTGAAACTTTCCTGGAACAGTTACCAGGGGATTATTTCCCGGTTAATACATCAGGCGGTAAACTATTTGAACTTTTTGAAGAGTATCAGGATTTTGTACAGGGACATGTGAAAGCCAGTTATTATTTTGAGCAGTTCCGTGATCCATCGGAATTAGTACAGGCAGCATTATTTTATAAGGTGGATAATTCAGCATTGAAACCTGCGGATCTGTGGGAGGAAATAGCACCGGTAAAAGTGGACGAGATCTGTATAGCGAATAATATCAGGCCAGTTAAAAACAACGAGGCGAACATCAAAAAACTGGTGGAAAACAATATCCCCTTTCCTTATGAATTTTACCGCCCTACCGACCTGTTAAAAGAGATATACAAACGGTTTACCATACTCTATGTTGAAGATATCAAAGTTAATACCGATCATTTCCATCCCTTATACCTGCAACCTTTGTGGGAAGAAGTGGAACGAAGCTGTGGCAATGAAGATATCGAAGAGCAGGTAAATGCAATTTTAAAATCCAAATTCTGGAAGCAAAGACTCATCTGAAGCAAAGAGTCTTCTGAAGCAAAGACTCTTCTGAAGCTAAGACTGATCTGAAACAAAGACTTATCTATGAATAATGAATTATTCTCTAACGCGGTAGCGACAATCTCAAGACTGCTGTTTGCGCCAGCTATTGTTGAATTGCAACATGAGGAAACGGATACTTATGGAGATGAGTATATTAAGGCAATAGAAGGATCCTATGACAGGGGTTATTTTACAGAGCCGGGCTCAGGTAAGTTTCGGATGCCATCTTATAACAAAGACTGGACGGGGCAGGTAAAGATTAAAGATTGTACAAATTATAAGGAGGCTTATTACGGGATACTGGATAAAGATGAAAAGGCAAAATATACCATTGATGATTTCGAGTATAAATTTCCTTTTGTTTGGTTCGAAGTACAGGATTTTCAAACCTTTCTTTCAAAACTTCCGGCGGCCTCTTTTAATAAAGGATTGAAAAGAGAACAGGTGATAATGCTTTTTGATGAGTACGAAAATTTTATTAAAGGCGATAAAGGAGATTATACTGATTTATCAGATGAAAAGTATAAAAAGACCGCTGTGGAACTCGGCTTATTAGAGATCATTGATCAGGCAGATAAGACGCTGACGGAAATATGGCAGCAACTCCAGCCATCTCAACTGCGGGAGATATGCAAAAAGAATAAGCTTGAATCGACTGGCAAATCGGCTTCCATGATTAAAAGTCTTATCGCAGCGAATATCAAATTTCATTTCGAACTCTATCAGCCTTCAGAACTGTTAAAACAGTGTCATGCTATGTTTGTTGATATGTATCTTGACGATTTGCGTATGGGTACGGATCATCTCCATCCATTATATTTTAATTCTCTATGGGACCAAATATGCCGGGAAAATTATCTCGTGGAAACCCTTGAAGCGAAGGTTAAAGAGATTATTAAAAATCCTTTCTGGGCGGTAAGACTTTGCAAGGCGGTAAGATTGGAGGATAGTTTAACGGATTAAAACAAATAAAATCGTTGTTGTAAATCCCCCGCAGGCGATATGGTTAGCAGCCCAAATTCTACATCGGTGAATTCGGCTTTTGCCGCAGCAATTATTTTTTCCAAAATTCTATCTCAGAGCTCAATATGCTTGCGGGAGTAACGAGATGCCGCCGGGCTCCACTTCCTACCAGGACTGCACAATTCTCTGCCATCAATGGTATGGCAGCAGATGATTTTGATGACAATGGAAATCCAGACCTTTGCATTAACACGAATGATTTTGGATCCGCCAGGCCTGCCTGATTTGTTATTTCTCAGTTGAAACATATTGCAAAAGCCCTCAGTACTAATAAATATCAGGTCTCTTCGTCGCCGTAACCACTGTAATGCAACCTGAATTGGCAATAGTAATTTCTAAATTAAGCTACTTTCTTTTTGGCTACATTAAAGAGCGTTTAAGCTACATCCGGTATTGATTTAATGATCAATTTTGTGCTGTCAAAAAGGAAGAATATGAAAATCATTGTAACAGGTTCATTGGGCCATATCAGTAAACCACTAGCATACGGGCGTTTTGGGAAGATCCATTGGCATTCCGGATCTTGAATGGCGTATATTAACTGAAGAGCAAATGATGCAGTCGCTCCAGGCGAATGGTGTTACTGAAAATGCAGCCGTAAACCTGGTAGAATTGGGACGGGCAACACCTACAGGACTTTTACGGGAAGATTTTGACAGGAATCAACCGGAATCCGGAGAAGCATCATTGGAGGATTTTGAACAGGAATTCTCCGCCGTTTATAATCAACAATCATCTGCAACAACAAAATAAAGAACAATGGAAATAAAAAACAAAATTGCGCTTATTACCGGGGGCAGTCGGGGTTTGGGAAGAAATATGGCTCTGGCAATTGCCCGAAAAGGTATCGATGCGATCATCACCTATAACTCCAATAAAGCAGCAGCTGATGAAGTAGTAGAACAGATTCGTTTTATGGGCCGAAAAGCTGCAGCCTTCCAGTTGGACACAAGCGATACCAGGAATTTTGATCCGTTTGTCAGCGAATTAGTATCGCATCTGGGCACAGGGTTGGGTCACCCAAGGCTTGATTTTCTTATCAACAACGCAGGAACAGCATTGTATGCCCCGGTCGCTGAGACTACTGAAGCGCAAATGGATGCTGTATTCAATATCCACTACAAGGGAGTTTTCTTCTTAACGCAAAAGCTCTTGCCGCATATAAACGACGGTGGGGGTATCGTTAATATTTCTTCCGGACTTGCACGCATTACCATGCCGGGGTCATCGGTTTATGGTTCTCTGAAATCTGCAGTCGAAACGTTGACACGCTATATGGCAAAGGAATTGGGCGATCGTAAAATACGCGTCAATGTAATAGCTCCGGGGGCTATTGAGACTGATTTTGGTGGAGGGCGTGTAAGAGACAATAAAGACATAAACGGGCATATTGCAGACATCACGGCTCTGGGACGTGTGGGCTTACCTGACGATGTCGGCGGAGTTGTGGCTTTCCTTTGCAGCGAGGAGGCTTACTGGATAAATGCCCAGCGGATCGAAGTATCGGGCGGACAGGCTATTTGATGAAAAGATTAAATTTATCATTATGAAACCTTATAAAATAAGGTCGATCACTGAATTTCACAGCGTATTCCATTTGCAGGGACCCCAACACCCCCTCATCAGTGTTGTAGATTATAAGGTTTTAGTGGCTGCCAAAAAGCAAAGTGAGATTACCACAACCGTGGCTGATTATTATTCTATTTCGGTCAAGCGGGGGCTGAGTGAAAAGATGCGTTATGGCCAGCAGGAATACGATTTTGATGAAGGTATTATGTATTTCCTGGCGCCGGGACAAGTATTGCAGACTGCTCCGGTAACGAATATTTCATTACAACCTTCGGGCTGGATTTTGCTGATTCATCCGGATTTTTTTTGGAAAACAGCGCTGGCTAAAAGCATTAAGCAATATGAATTCTTCGGATATTCCGTCAATGAAGCGCTTTTTCTTTCAGAGAAGGAGGAAACTATTATTAACAATATCGTTCAAAATATTCAGCAGGAGTATAATTCCAACATTGACAGATTCAGCCAGAGCATCATCATCTCTCAAATAGAAACTTTATTGAATTATGCGGTGAGGTTTTATCAACGTCAATTCATCACACGTCAAATCACCAGTCATACCATTTTGAATCGTTTAGAGGAGTTGCTTACAGAATATTTCAATAGCCGGGATTTGACAAGCAAAGGGCTTCCAACCGTTCAATACATTGCCGGACAATTAAACGTTTCACCCAACTACCTTCGTAGCCTGCTCAAAGTGCTGACGGGGCAAAATACGCAGCAACATATCCACGATAAATTGATTGAAAAGGCAAAAGAAAAATTATCTATCACTAATTTATCAATCAGTGAAATCGCCTATGAGTTAGGCTTTGAACATTCGCAGTCCTTCAGCAAATTATTCAAGACGAAGACCAATGTTTCGCCTAAAGCGTTTCGGCAATCATTTAATTAAGTTTTTCCAGAGATTTGTGATGATTCGCAGGCTTCATCAATAAAAGCAATCAAAGAAAATATCAAATTCAGCTCGACGCAATTCTTTTTCGAAAAGGACTTATCGTGTTCCAATTTACGTTGTTGATATTTGTTGCCATACTCAACTTACCAGTGTTAGCTTGCCGGCTCAGGAAAATATTCGTCGCTGATGAATTTCCAGGTTGGACCATCCTTGCCAAGCACTCCATAAGAGGTAACAAAGAATAGCAATTGAATTGGAAACTTCACAACCGCTTAGTTGTATTTGTTAAAAATTTGCTGTAGCATTACCAGATTATCAAAATCAAAGAACTAACGTTAATCCACAACCTATGAAAATTAAAATACATCTGTTAACACTCTCTGCGTTAGTGATGATACTATCTGCGGTCTCCTGCAATAAAGATTCTGATGACCAAACTGAAAGTGGACCTGTTAAAGTAAAGTATGAAATATCAACTTCATCAACAAGCTTAACCTTTAAAGACGGCAATCCTGCCGTTGCTTATACCAATGCAAATTTTAATGCCGAAACCATAACCGATTTACCTGGTGGGGGAATAAAATGGACTAAAGAATTTACCATTCAAGAAACAAAAAAAGGAAATTCTGTAGTGATTGTGGGCATACTACAGTTCAAAGGAATTACCGGAGGTGTAACTACAAGGATTTATATTAACGATGTTAAAAAATCAGAAACAATTCAAGGAGTTCCCCAAAACGGTGATGGCTATCCATTGGTAAATATTAATGCTACTTATACATTTTAATATGAGGTCAGCAGAAATAGTTTTCTTTGAAATGAGTATCAACTTTTTTTCAGAGACGCAATAACCTGGTTTCGTTTTACCAGCATCCTGAACCTTTGCCTTCGCAACGAGATCGCAACAACATTGTTTTTCTCCAGGACCATTTGCAGTTTATGCGTATTAAAAACGGCCTGCTGAGTAAAAAATCCTGCATATGTTTTATCCTGCCGCAAAACGGGTAAAAATTCAACATTTTCGGCGATCATCTTTTCCATGGCGAACCTGACAGTATCGTTCACACGAACATATAGTGTCTTTTCAGTAAGCACTGTTTTCACCGGTAATAATTGCTGTTCCGGGGCATTAAGCTTCAAAATGTCCGAAGCATTTAATAATCCTTCAAATTTGTTATCGGCACCGACTACAATGATATTTTTTTGTTGATGTTCAAAAGATTTTAAATAAGCCAACTGCAAATCCCCGATCGTGATGTCCGACTTTATAACCAGCGCATCATTGTTCATAACTTGTTTTACAGTATAAGATTGGAGTATGTCTGGTCCGTATGCTACCGGAGTCTGCACACCCCTTCGCGAAATCTTTTCGGTCATAATGGTATTCTCCATCAGCAGGTATGAAATAAAATAAGCCGCTGTGCAGGCTGCAAGTAAGGGCACCAAACCATTGAACTGCCCGGTGGTTTCGAGGGCAAAAGCAATAGATGTAAGAAAAGCTCGCGAAGCCCCGGTAAACATAGTTGCCATTCCTACCAAAGCCGACAACCCAATCGTAACACCGGCCGCCGGGAAAATCTTCATGATAACATAACCCAATATTGCGCCCGCAGCACTTCCTATCGTTAACAATGGCGCAAGGGTGCCACCGGAGGTACCACTGCCTAATGCAATCGCCCAGGAACAAAATTTCAAAATACAGAGTATGGCAATAAAACTCAGCGTTAGCTCCCCGTTCAGAATATCAGTGATGTTATTATATCCAACGCCAAGTGTTCCCGGTGCCATATATCCGATAACGCCAACAAAGAGTCCCCCAATAGCTGGCCACCACATCCAGTGAACGGGTAATTTCTCAAAAAGATCTTCCACGAAGTAAACTATACGGGTTACGCCAACAGAGATTATCCCGATTATAATCCCCATGCAGCTATACAGGAACAGGCCCGTGTTTGATGGCACCCCGATAAACTTCCTGATGGCAAATACCGGTCCTGATTCAAAAAGAAAATGATGACCCGCAGCGCCGGTTATACATGCCAGTGCAACCGGGATGATTGCCCGCGGTGAAAATTCAAACAACAACAATTCAATGGCAAGAAATATAGCTGCAACAGGGCTACCAAAGATTGCAGACATACCTGCCGTGGAACCCGCAGCGAGCAATATTTTTCTTTCATTTGATGTAATCTTTAACAATTGACCAACTGTGGAACCCAATGCACCGCCCGTGGCAATGATCGGCCCTTCTGCGCCAAACGGTCCACCGGCCCCGATCGCGATGGCTGCAGAAACTGGCTTTAAATAGGTGATGGAGGGTCTGATCTTACTATGATTCGTCAGTACTTGTTCCATCGCTTCCGGTATGCCATGACCACGAATGGCTTTTGATCCGTAGAGTGCCATCAGCCCGACTATGATACCGCCAATGGCAGGTATGAAGATCACCAGCCAACCCAGGTTGTTAGACGCGGGGCTAATATCGGCAACAGACAGTTTACCAAAAAAGAAAAACCCCGTGGTAAAATTGATCAGCAACACGAGCAGCTTCGAGATAAAACTGATAACCAGCGCAATCAATACAGCCAGTGATGAAATAAATACCAGGCGTTTCCCGCGATGATAGCCTGCCCACTGTGATTCAGTTTCTCCCTTATCAAAATTTAATGATGTAGCAATTGGTATGCTCTTAGGTACAGCCTTTATACGCATAATCTTACAATAATCCGCAAAAGTATGATTTAAATCATATTTTGGTAGTAGGAAATTGCCAGAATCGGTTTTTTATATGTTTTGTGTAATATTTTGCATGCCTTATGATCAAATCCCCGTCTGCGTGTAATCTTAAAGACTGCTTCCTGTGTCAGCACGTTGTAGCCCATTGGTTACCAGGTATCAAGGCTAACAAAACCAACATTCAATTCAGAAAAGGGGAAATCATTTTTAACGAAGGGGATCAGGTCAAAGGCATTTATTTCGTCTATTCAGGGATCGTAAAGGTTCATAAACATTGGGATGAGAAAAAGGAGCTGATCTTTCGGTTCGCAAAGGCGGGAGACATGTTTGGTTATCGCGGCCTGGGAAATGAAAAGATTTATCCGGTCTCAACCACGGCGATTGACCAGGTAACCGTATGTTATATCGATCTCGCATTTTTTGATGTTACGCTCCAGGCCAATCAATCGCTGACATACAGGTTGATGCAGTTCTATGCAAACGAGTTACAGGATGCGGAGAAAAGAATGAGAAACCTCGTGCATATGGAAGTAATGGGCCGCGTTGCTGAAACACTTCTCCTGCTGCGGGCAAACTTTGGCCTTTCTGCAGAAGGATATATAAATATCATGTTGAGCCGCCAGGATATCGCCTCACATGCCGGTACTACCTATGAAACCCTTTTCAGGATAATGCGGGCATTCATCAAAGACAAACTGATTCAAGTGAAAGGGAAAAAAATTTTTATTCTCAGGGAGTCTGCCTTAAAAAAACTTTCATCTCCTTGATCTGATTTTGCAGACTAATAAATTATGGTCACTGACCAGTATTGATTTTTACATCATTAAACATAAAAACATTATCACTAATCCAGACTGCCTTCCCGCTTGAAGCCGTAACGTTCCTTAAAATAACTTCTTGGTTTTGACATAGGGAACCTGAATAAGATCCGCTTAGTAAGGCAGCGCTGATAGGTTTTCCGTCTGCCGGTACGAAGACACAATAGCGGATCACCAGCTCCCCTGCCATATGCTGCCGTAATCGGAACGCAGGTTTATTTTGCTCCTGCCGCGAACAGTGGAATTCTCCACTAACAACATTCCACTTCCAATTGAATTGATCCCCATATGTCCAAGCTTCCCGATTTCCCATCGTTTAGGGATGGCCGATACTGTACCGTAGCGATACAAGCCCGGTTTCGTAGGTTTTGCTATGGAGAAGCGTGAGCTTAGTCCGGCTATCCTGCGGGCGGAAAAGAGGTTTGCCGCAGCCCAGCAGGATGGGATGCACCGACATCCATATCTCATCAACAAGTCCCTCTTTTATCAGGGTGTCGGTAAGCGATGCACCGCCGAATAGCCAGATATCCTTGCCAGGAAGTGCTTTTATTTTGCGTGCCTGGGCAAGGCTATCTCCTGAAACCAGGATGGCACCTTCTTTTACATGGTCCAAAGTATTAGAGAATACATACTCCTTCATACCGGGCATGCCGGGCACCACTTCTCCATTATTATTTTTTGCGTGCTGTAATGCCATTTCGTAGCTTTTCCTGCCAATGAAAATGGCATCTACACGAGAGAAAAATTCATTCAGTCCATAATCCTGGTCTGTAAAACACCAGTCATATTCTCCGTTTGGGCCTTCAATATAACCGTCAAGTGTCACGGCCAGGCCTAAAATTACTTTTCGCATAATGTTTCTTTTTTTATTACGCGAAGTTGCCCGATTTCTGTTTCACATAATTGTACAAAACGGACATCAATACAAAATATGCTGCGAATGTGCGAGTTCGCCAGGTGTGTAACCAGCATAGGTTTTATAATCGCGTATAAAATGGGCCTGGTCGTAATAACCGCTTTCATAGGCCACAGCTGTAAGGGAATGAGCAGGATACTTCTTCAGGTGCTGCAATGATTTTATGAATCTGCTGACACGTAAGTATTCTTTAGGCGACAAACCGATGCATTGCTGAAACCTACGGGAAAGGTGACGCTGGCTAAGGCCTGTTTTATCGGTGAGCTGCTTTACCGATAGCATATCAGTTGAAGCTTTGGCTTGCTTCAAACACCAGGCTATTTGCCTGTCATCCCTGCTTTGAGCCAATTGCTGTACCAGGTATTCCTGAATGACAGACACACGTATATCGTTGTTGCAGGCATAGGCCAGCTTATCTTCAATCTCTGAAGCCTTACCTTTCCACACATTATCCAAAACCGTAGTGGTATCAGTGAATACATGCATCGGAAGGTGAAAAAATTTATAGGCCATGCCAGGATGGAAGCAAATCGCCAGGCAACCGGAACCTTTTCGCATCTGCACATCCATAGGGCGGCTCATACGAAAAGTGATAATACTTCGATTGTAGAGTTCATTACCAATGATTGCTACGGGCGTACTGGTATAGCTGATGAATAGTTCTACGCATGCATCGGGCAGAACCCGTATATGCCGGGTATCAGCATCATCATCGCAGTCCATAGAACAAATCACCTTTACATAAGGCTGCAGTGCAGGAATGATATCGTATAGTTGCATACGCACAGTATAAAATTAAACAATAACATGTTTACTGTATACTTCATAACATGACTTAGTTTAAAGGCCGTGTAATGATAAATCCGGCTCCTCCTCTTCGGTGGTTGAAACTTTTTTCAGCTGGTTTGCAATCAAAAAACAAAATACCAAAAATTATTGGCTGGCTTGCAAAATAATTTTATCTTAGTGGCTAAGATATTCAGTCAATGAGATATAAAATGAATGATGAAATAATCAACAGAATAAGAAAATTGAGTCAACTGTATGCATATACGTCTATCCGGATGCACGAAGCCATTGCGCGTAAAGCGGGACTTTCAGGGACTGACCATAAATACCTGGGATTTTTGATTGAAAAAGGCCAAATGACGGCAGGTGAGCTTTCAGTATTAACGGGTCTGACAACTGGTGCCGTTACTGGTTTAATAGACAGATTTGAAAAGAAAAAACTAGTCAAAAGACAATTTGCTGATGGCGACAGGCGGAAGGTTATCATTGTACCAAACACTGAAAACATAATGACGCTTTTCGTACCGCTTTACAAAGAATTCCGAAAAAAGTCAGAAAAACTTACTGCTTCATTTTCAGAAAAGGAGACAAAAGTCATTGAAACTTACTTTTCGAAAGCAATCGAAATAATGAATGAAACCACAAATAAACTTAATCCCAAACTTTAATACCAACCTCATAGCAGGATGGAAGAACATTTTGGACAATTCATTTGAACCGTAGTGAAGCGATTTGAACCTGGCATATCAATCTAAAAAAATCGACAAAAACAATCAAATATGGCGAAGATTAATATTATGGGTTCTCATACAATCAGTTTACACGATGTTGACAAATCGAAAACTGAACTTGTCGGAGGCAAGGGTGCGAACCTGGGGGAAATTTCCAAAATTGAAGGGATCCTTGTACCTGGTGGCTTTTGTATTACCACCGAAGTATTTAAAGAAGTTACCGGCAATAGCGATAAGTTTAATTCATTGTTGGACCAACTCACCATTCTGAAAGCTGAGAACCGGAAAGGCATCAGTGAAATCAGCGCGAAAATAAGAAAACTGATTGAAGGTATAGTATTACCCCAGGATACTCGTAATGAGGTTAGCCGGTATATTGAGCAGTTTGGTAAACAAAATTCTTATGCCATAAGATCCAGCGCAACAGCTGAGGATCTACCTACTACATCTTTTGCAGGGCAGCATGATACCTATCTGAACATTATCGGAGAAGAGGCCGTCTTAGAGTATATCATCAAGTGCTGGGCTTCGCTGTTTACGGAGAGGTCAGTGATGTACCGTATTCAGAATGGCTTTGACCATCGTAAAGTGCAGCTGGCTGTAGTTGTTCAGGAGATGGTCTTCCCACAGGTAGCAGGAATATTATTTACTGCTGACCCGGTTACGGGTAACAGGAAAGAATTATCCATTGATGCAAGCTTCGGCCTCGGGGAAGCATTGGTTTCTGGCCTGGTCAGTGCTGATAACTATAAAGTACGAGAGGGCAGGATTATAGATAAGAAAATATCCACGAAGAAACTGGCGATTTATGCCTTAAGAGACGGCGGTACGAAAGTGCAGGAAATTGACCCAGGAAAACAGCATACACAAGCACTGACTGATGAACAGATATTGCAACTTGAGCAAACAGGCAGAAAGATCGAAGCACATTTCGGCAATCCCCAGGATATTGAATGGTGCCTGGTTGATGATACATTTTACATAGTCCAGAGCCGGCCCATCACCACATTATACCCTATACCGGCACCACCGTCGGCAAGCCTGTGGTGGTCGAAGGAAGCAAATGATGGGGAAAATCGCCTTTATATATCTGTCGGCCATCAACAAATGATGACCGATGCTATGAAACCATTGGGATTGTCATTTTGGTTGTTAATGACTCCTCCAAATACGCGGACAGCCGCCGGAAGGTTGTTTGTTGATGTCACACATATGCTAGCTTCCCCTGGCAGCCGGGATACAATAATAAATACACTGGGAAAATTTGATCCGTTAATAAAGGACGCAGTTACAACGATTCTACATCGTGGAGATTTTATAAAATTATTGCCGGTTGATGACAAAGAACCAGGTTCCGGTCAAACCAATAAAGCTACGACGCTTCCGAATTACCAGGCACTAAACGAATACGATCCCACAATCGTTGCTGAGCTGATCAGCATTAGTCAAACCTCGTTAGAAGCGTTAAAGCAAAATATCCAAAAGAAATCAGGTTCAGATCTGTTTGATTTTATCCTGGAAGATATCGGGCAATTAAAGAAAATCACAACAGACCCACGAAGTTTTGGTGTGATTATCACTGGAATGAATGCTGCAGGCTGGATCAATGAAAAAATGAACGAATGGCTCGGTGAGAAAAATGCAGCAGATACTATTGCCCAGTCTGCGCCAAACAATATCACTTCGGAAATGGGCCTGGAGCTATTGGATGTAGCGGATGTGATTCGTCCATATCCGGAAGTGATCGCCTATTTACAACATGTAAAAGATGACAAGTTTTTGGATAAACTGGTTAAGTTTGATGGTGGACAGGAAACACTTGAGGCAATTACTACTTATCTCAACAAGTACGGAATGAGATGTGTTGGAGAAATCGATATCACAAAAAACCGTTGGAGCGAAAAGCCAATTACACTGGTCCCCTTGATTCTTAGTAATGTCAAGAACTTTGAGCCAGGTGCCGGCAGCCGGAGATTTGAACAGGGACGACAGGAAGCTCTGAAAAAAGAAAAAGAATTACTGGATCGGCTGACGCAATTACCCGGTGGCGAACAAAAGGCAAAAGAAACAAAACGAATGATCGACCTGGTCCGGAATTATGCCGGTTATCGGGAATATCCAAAATATGCCATCATTAGCCAGTACTTTGTTTATAAGCAAGCAATACTAGAAGAAGCTGAACAACTTGTACGCCATGGCGTTCTTCATGAAAGAGAAGATATTTACTACCTGAATTTTGAAGAGCTCAGGGAGTTAGTAAGTACAACGAAACTGGATTACGAAGCTATAAACAAACGAAAAGAATTTTATAAATTATATCAAAAACTAAGTCCGCCACGTGTTATAACTTCTGACGGCGAAATAGTCACGGGGAGGTATAAGCGAGAAAATCTCCCGGCCGAATCTATTCCAGGTCTGGCTGTTTCCTCCGGGGTGATTGAGGGAAGGGCACGTGTAATTTTAAAAATGGAGGATGCAAATCTGGAAGAAGGAGATATATTAGTCACCTCATTCACTGACCCTAGCTGCACACCATTGTTTGTTTCTATAAAAGGCCTTGTCACCGAGGTTGGAGGACTAATGACGCATGGTGCAGTTATCGCAAGGGAGTATGGCATACCTGCCGTTGTGGGTGTGGAGAATGCCACCAGGCTGATCAAAGACGGGGATAACATCCGCGTAAATGGAACTGAGGGTTATATAGAAATCATTTAATTCAATCAATCCCGATGACGAAGGCCTTTAATTCATGCATCTTACCGTCGCGAAACCGCCAGACATCACAATAGGCATAATTGGTCATTTTTCCGTCTTTGTCCTTTAAACTTATTTTACCAATGGCCGATACAAAATCATCTTCGGAAATAAAATTTTCAACCATAAACTTTGGCGGCTCGGGGTAAGAATCTGCCATATACTGTCGGACAGATTCTTTACCTTTTATTGTTTTGTCGCCTACAAATGTCCATTCTGTATCTTCGGTACAGAATGCAAGAAACCCCTCATGGTCGCCACTAGTGACTGCTGCATTTGCTTTTTCAAGGATTGTTTTATTATTCAATGCCATATGATATTGTGATTTGATCAGTTAAACGATCGCCTGAATTCAAGCGGAGACAATTTGGTTTTGGTTTTGAATAGCTTACTGAATGATTGAGGATGTTCGAAACCCAGCTCATAAGCTACTACACTCACCGATAAGGTAGTGGTAGAAAGTTTTTCCTTTGCCTTTTCAATCAGTTTTTCATGGATGTGTTGCTGTGCGTTTTGCCCTGTAAGTGTGCGCAACATATCGCTTAAATAACTGGGTGATAAATTCAGATTTTCGGCAAGAAACTGAACGGTCGGGATACCATTACTTAAAGAATTTTCATTGCTGAAGTAACTGGTCAGCAGATCTTCCAGTCTTTGCAAAAGATCGTGACTAACGATCTTACGGGTAATAAATTGTCGTTTATAAAAGCGATTGGCATAATTCAGCAACAGCTCAACCTGAGATATGATGAGTTCATGACTGAAGTCATCTATCCGGCTGTTCAATTCCTCTTCCATGAATTTGAAAATGGAAATGATAGTGGCTTTCTCATTTTCGGAAAGGTGCAGCGCTTCGCTGGTTGCATATGAGAAGAAGCCATACTGACCAATCTTTTTAGCTATGGGATGACCTAAAAAGAAATCCGGGTGGATCAGCAAGGTATACGCAGAACAGACTACATCGGTCTCTCCCCCACCCATTACCTGGCCGGGCGAAGCGAACAACAAACCGCCATCATCGAAATCATAATAGCCCTGGCCGTATTTTAATCTGCCTCCAATTTTTGGCTTGTAAGAGATTTTATAAAATCCCAATACATGGGACTGGGACGGCAGTTGTAACTCAGACCAGGAAGGTGCCCCGTTGATCATACTGATCAATGGATGCTTAGGTTGAGGGAGGCCAAAGGCCCGGTGGGCATCGGAAAGTGTATCAAATTTATGCGGGCTTTTCTCGTCTTTTTTCATTTCAAATCAAATATTTCATGAAAACAAATATCATCATAACCGGCAACCATTTATTGGCGGTTATGATGAGTTCTTATTTAGGTTATAATCTGTTCTTCTTTTAGGTCATAGCCATTCTTCTATAAGTTAATAACCAGTTCTTCTTTAGATATGCCCTGGGCTGAACTGGAAACGGCGTCCCATTTTTCCCAAAGAGCCAAACGTTCTTCATAAGCAGCACGTATCCTTGGCAGATTATGACTGCCCAAATTGAACCGTAACGGCGGGTTGTCAGTATCTACAATCTGAAAAAGCGCTTGTGGTGTGGCATTCGGATCGCCTCTTTCTATATCTTTTAATCTTTCAAAAAATTGTGTTTTAAAGTCCGAATATATTTCCATGCCGGCCGCAAATTTCAGAGAGTCCTGGCTGCCGAATTCCGTAGCATAAGCGCCCGGTTCGATAATGGTTACAGCAATTCCAAAATCTGCCACTTCCAAAGCAAGGCTTTCGTGTATAGCCTCAAATGCCCACTTTGACGAGCTATAGTAGCCAATTACCGGCAATGTTACATGGCCAAGATTGCTGGAAACACCAAGGACATGTCCGCCACCTTGCTCCCGGAGTAACGGTAACGCAGCCTTGATAACAGCAAGCGTCCCGAAAATGTTCGTTTCATACATTGCCTTAACATCTTCTGCACTCGACTCTTCAATAGTGCCGACTAATGAATAACCGGCATTGTTCAGCACAATGTCCAATCTTCCAAACCAGGCATGCGCCTCTTCTATGGCCCTTTTTGCCTGGCCGGGCTTTGTCACATCTAATTCAAGAGTTAATACATTTTCGCCATATTTTTCTTTGAGTCCGGCTAAACTATCAACGCTACGTGCCGTTGCTGCAACTTTATCGCCACGTTCCAGGGCGGCCTCCGCCCAAACGCGTCCAAACCCACGCGAAGCGCCGGTAATGAACCAAACTTTACTATTCATTTCTTTTTTCATTTTCCTGATCTTTTTTTAATTATTGATGAAGCAAAGATCAGGAGGCACCGCTGACGATATGTAGTCTAATCGGGGACTGTTGTAGTCTATTTGAGGATTTACTATTATTACCATATCACCACCGCCGGCTTCCACACAGTCGCATTCAAAATATCTGCAGTCTAATACTCCAATCTTTTCTCCAGGTTATACCTTTATCTTCAGATGCCGCAAACGACCTCCATAATGTCGCGATATGCCTGCAGTGTCACGCACCTTCCGCATATATTTGTGAGTGAAATAAATTTTAATATTTGAACTTATACAAGAATCGCTATGAGTAAAATAAAAGTAACAGCATTTTCGGTTTCACTTGATGGCTATGGAGCCGGACCTGATCAAAGCAGAGAGAACCCCTTAGGTAAGAGAGGTGAAGAACTTCATGAATGGATATTCCCTACCAGGATGTTTCAGAAAATGTATGGCAAGGGAGACGGAACGGAAGGAACAGATAATGACTTCGCTGAAAAGTCATTTGAAAACCTCGGTGCGTGGATTATGGGACGCAATATGTTTGGTCCTGTTCGCGGACCCTGGCCTGATGATGAATGGAAAGGTTGGTGGGGTGAAAATCCGCCGTATCATGTTCCGGTATTTGTTTTAACAAATCACGCAAGAGAATCTGTCAGCATGAAGGGCGGAACGGTATTTCACTTTATAACAGATGGAATTGAATCTGCGCTGGATAAAGCCAGAAAAGCTGCTAACGGAAAAGACATACGCATTGGAGGAGGAACATCCACTATCCGGCAGTTCTTACAAGCAGGTTACATAGATGAAATGCATCTTGCTTTCGCTCCGGTGTTTTTCGGATCCGGAGAACACCTGTTTGCAAAAATTGATTTGCCCGGGCTGGGATTCACTGAAACACAAACAATGTATGGCAAGGGTGCAGCTCATGTGATTTTAAGGAAAGGGCAACCGGCACCATTTAGCGTATAAAGTTAACTTACCAAACTGTTATCCTTTCGTTTTCGGGTTTATACATTTTATCGCCCGGTTGCAGATTAAATGCATTGTAAAAAGGAGTGAAGTTCATCAGTGGTCCATTTACACGCCACCTGGCCGGCGAGTGCGAATTGGTGTTTACATACATGCGCATAAACTCATCTTTTGTTTTAACACGCCATATTCTTGCTATCGAGATAAAGAAACGTTGATCGGGTGTAAAGCCATCCAGCTTCGTAGTGTCTTTTCCTTGTTCCGTCAATTTGAAGGCATCATAGGCAATGGCAATACCGGCAATATCTGCTGTGTTTTCACCCACGGTTAAAGCGCCTTTTACATGCATTGAGTCAAGCACGGTAAACGAATTGTATTGATCAATCACCTGCTGTGTCCGCGCCTTGAACTTCACATAGTCAGGTTTTGTCCACCAGTCCGTCACGTTGCCTGCCTTATCATATTGAGCACCCTGATCATCAAACGAGTGTGTTATTTCATGACCAATCACCATACCGATACCGCCATAGTTTAGCGCATCATCAGCATTCACATCAAAATAAGGAGGCTGTAATATTCCGGCAGGGAAAACAATTTCATTCAGCGGAGGATTATTATACGCTGTTACTGTAGGCGGAGTCGTGTGCCATTCCGTTCTGTCAACAGGCTGGCCTAATTTAGCCAGGTTATATGCGTAATCATTTTTATTAGCCGACAAACGATTTTCAAAATAAGTATCCCTCCTCACGTTCACATTCGAATAATCTCGCCACTTATCAGGATAACCGATTTTCTCCGAAAAGGCGTACAGTTTTTCTTTAGCCTTTGCCTTGGTAGAATCGCTCATCCAATCCAGTTTATTAATACGTGCTTCAAATGCTTTTTTCAGGTTGCCTACCAGTACACTCATTCGTTTCTTTGCTTCATCAGGAAAATATTTCTTTACATACATTTGTGCCAATGCATGCCCGAGAGAGCGATCTATAGCTTGCGTCATTTCTTCGGCACGTGTTTTCTTAACAGCTTGTCCGGTCAGTATTTTTGTGTATTGAAACGACACGTCAGCAAAAGGCTGGCTTAAAAAATTCGCATAGTTGGTAAGGGCTGATGCCTTTAAATATACTTTCCAATCATTGATGGGCACCGATTTCAACATCGCATCCAGTTTGTCATAATAAGCAGGTTGCGCCAGGTTAACTGAATCAACCTTTGCTCCCAAATCGTTTAACAAGGCAGTCCAGTTTAGGTTAAGATGTTTTTTTGAAAGCTTAGTGACAGCCAGTTTATTGTAGTTAGCCTTTACATCCCTGAGTTCGATATTTGTTCTATGTGCAGTGGCCAGTTGCTTTTCTATTTCAAAGGTGAGCGTTGCGTTTTTCTCTGCGGTATTAGCCTCAGTTCCTGTCAATTCAAATAAACTGGTAAGATATTTTTTATAAGCGTTTTGAATAGCGATTGTAGAAGAATCTGATTTGAAATAATAATCTCTTTCCGGCAAACCAATCCCTGCCTGATTAAACTGGGCTATATTGATGGTACTTTGTTTGTCATCGGGCCCAACGTAAAACCCAATAATGGAGCCATTACCCAGTTTTTGTTCTTCAGCTACCAGTTTCAACAACGAAGGCAGGTTCGTAACAGCATCGATGGCTGCAAGCATAGGCTTAATGGGTTCATAACCCCGTTTGTTAATGGCGTTCGTGTCCATTCCCGAAGCATAAAAATCACCCACCTTCTGTTCAATGCTTCCTGCCGGATTATTGCTTCCTGCAACACTGTCCAGGATTGCCTGCATGCGTATACGTTGCGGATAATTTAAAAATGAATAAGATCCTACGCCTGACTGGCTGGCTGGTATTTGGGCGGTATCGTACCAAATGCTGTTAGCGTACATAAAAAAATCATCCCCAGGTTTTTTTGAAGAGTCTATCCCGGTTATGACTACGTGTTTTGTTTCTGTATCAGCACCTTGCTTACAGCCTGATGCTAAAACTACCGCCAGGAAGAAATATAATATTTTTTTCATGTTTTCTGGTTTAAAAAAGCGGATTAAATGTACACCGACTAATTCACTTTATAATTGAAAGATTAATTTTCTGTATCAACTTCCCAAAACTTTAATAAACACAGTTGATCAAGAATTTACGACAGTTGATCAGGTGAATTTTGTGAATATGTCAATTATCGGTTGATTTGCGGGTAGTAACCATCAGCAATTTTCGCCCATAACTTTAAGATATGCTTAAAAATTACTTTACTGTTGCCTTGAGATATCTTATGCGGCACAAATTAATTTCTTTCATCAATGTTTTTGGATTAAGTATTGGCATCACATTTTGCCTGATCATTGGTATTTATATATCTACTAAAAAAGCTGTCAATTCACAAATCCACAATATTGACCGGCAGTATGTATTAAAAAGTAACTGGAAGGATGACAATACTGCACCTGCAACAACAACGGTTGGGCCGCTGGCAAAAAAACTAAAAGAATTATATCCATCTCTTATTGCGAACTATTACCGGTTTGATCCGATCAACGCCATAGTTTCATCCGGAACCAGGCAATTCAGGGAAGATATTGCTATAGCCGATACCACGCTGGTATCTATGTATGGATTTCCGCTTGTTGCCGGCAACAAGGCGGCTGCTTTCAGAGACAACAGATCGGCAGTAGTCACTGAAGCCTTTGCAAAAAAACTATTTGGAGGATCCGATGTGCTGGATAAAATTCTGACTATCCATACGCAGAAAGGAACAAAAGAAGATTTTGCTATTACGGCTGTTTTAAAGGATATGCCGTTTAATTCTGTCATGAACTATAACCAGGGTCATCAATACGAGGTATTTGTTCCCATGGAAAGCGACACGCTGTTCCGGTTACAACACTATGGAGACAACTGGAGTATAGTGTTCGTAACTGGCATGGTTGAATTGAAGCCTGGCGTTGATCCTGCTTATGTAACAGCACTTTTGCCCCAGGTATTAAAATCAAATGCCGCTCCATGGATCAGTTCCGGTTTAAGTGCCGAATTAAGTGCAATGAAAGATTACCACCTGAAAGAGAATAATGGCACCGTTAGAAAGATGATGAATGCACTTACGCTTGTGGGGTTATTGATATTATTAATGGCTGTGATTAATTTTATTAATATTAGTATAGGTATTTCTGCATGGAGAATAAAAGAGATTGGTTTAAGGAAAGTATTCGGCGGCAATAGAAGGCAGCTTGCCATCCAGCACGTATTCGAGGCGCTGGTTCTTAGCTATCTTGCTGCAACTTTGGCTGCTTTATTTTATGAATTGGCACGTCCTGCTTTTAATAACTTGTTGGCTACAACACTTACTCCCCTGTTTGATTTCAATACTACTACCATATTAACAGGATTGCTATTCGTTGCCCCGATAGGAATTATAGCAGGCATATATCCTTCCTTTGTCCTGAGTGCTGTTAGTGTGACAACTGCAGTTAAAGGTAAAGCTGGTTCAGTGCAAGCGGGGATCACGATGAGAAAGGGACTGCTGATCATGCAGTTTTCCCTGGCAGTTGCGGTTTTCATCAGCAGCCTTATTGTGTCCCGGCAGGTTTCATTTTTCTTCACCAAGGATCTGGGATACAAGAAAGATCAGGTACTGGTTATCTCATCTGTTCCACATAAATGGGATTCGGCAGGTATAATACAGATGGAATCTATCAGGGATCAACTTGCTGGTGTGAATGGAGCTATGGCTGTTTCATTATCGTCTAATATTCCTGATGGCAGGCCGGAAGGATCCGGAGGCCTTTCACCAAGTGGAAAAGGCGGTAAAAAACTTACCTGCCCGATAATAGTTGCAGACCGAAATTTTGCAAAAGTGTATGGAATTCCAATGAAGGAAGGTGTATTCTTTAGCCAGGAAAGCTACATTCCGGGGCAAATTGTTTTAAATGAATCTGCTATAAAAGCACTTGGCTGGGAAACTGCAACAGGCAAACGTGCCGGCAGGCTGATTGGCAGAGAATTGACCGTAGCCGGTGTTATCAGGGACTTTCATATTGCGTCATTGCACGAAAATATTGAGCCTCTTGCCATCATGAATATACGGGACATGCAGGCTTATGATTACCTTTCCCTGAAGCTTGCATCGACAGACATACACGCGACGGTTTCTGGCGTTGAAGCCAAATGGAAGGAATTGTTCCCCGGCACTCCGTTCGAGTACTTTTTTATGGACGAAAAGTTCCACGCAATATATAAAGCCGATCTCCAGCTAAAAACAGCTTCTTCAATAGCCACCGCCCTTACTCTTATAATCGTGTTACTGGGCATTGTTGGTGTAATCACTTTTACGCTTACAAAGCGGACAAGGGAGATTGCAACACGTAAAGTGCTGGGCGCTTCCGCCGGAAGAATCATTGGACTTTTTCTTAAAGAATATGCGGTATTGATTTTTGTTTCCAATCTGATAGGCTGGCCCCTGGCATATTTCGCAACTACTAGATGGCTTGAAAACTATGCTTACAGGATACCAATTACCATTGTACCTTTCCTGACTGTCGCGATTTTAATTTTTTTAACGATTACGGCTGCGATAACAGTAATATGTTTTAAAACTGCGTCTTCAAGGCCTGCGCAAAGTTTAAGGATTGAATAATGCGTGCCTTGATTCAATGACCTACACTAATTGACCTACACTTATTGACCTACACTTATTGACCTACACTTATTTTGATGAAATAGCAAATGATGCAAATTGACTGGTTACGAACACAAGTTGTATCGTAATCATACAATAAGCGTTTAATAACATTTTGGAAAGACATTGATTTAGAATAAATTACTTCGCTGGCATCAATCTTGACCCGCTTTGGCTTGCTGATGGTTAATCTCAATAATGCCTGGAGAAATTTCCGTAAAGGAAAACTCATCTCCGCTATAAACCTTGGTGGACTTGCGGTTAGTGTCACATTCTGCGTAATTATTCTTTTGTGGGTGAAGGATGAGTACGGCGTCGACGGTTTTCATAAAAATGCATCCCGGATTTACAACGTCTATGAACGGGAGTTTGCGGATGGAAAAGTGGTTCACGATTACTCGACGCCGGGTCTGCTCTCGGAAGAATTGAAAAAGAAAATTCCTGAAGTGCAATGGGCAGCGGTGTTCGATCAGAATAATTAAGGAACCCTGCAGGCCGGCGATAAATGGATAAAGTATGTGGGCTTATATGCCAATGAAGATTTTTTAAAGGTCCTGACCTTCCCCCTCTTGCTTGGCAAAACCGAAGAAGTGCTTAAGGGCCCGTCATCGATAGTCATTTCAGAAAGAGTAGCCATCGATCTTTTCGGATCTGTTGATAAAGCCATAGGGCAAACTTTGCGTTATATGGATCGTGATGATTTTAGCGTTTCAGGAGTGCTGGCTAATGTGCCGGATCATTCCAGTCTCAGGTTTGACTATATTATAAATTGGCAAATATTTCGAAGACAACGTTCGTGCGTTTACCTGCAGACCTTTATGTCAGACAAAGGCTGGTTACTGAATGTATCAGTCAATAACCATCGGGCTTTATAGATTTTTAATCCTTCCTGCTTAAAAATAGTTTTGCCTTTATCATCCTTTACTTCATCTGTCCACCAACTTGTTTTTGGCTGCATCATAACAGTGGCATAACCAGCAGGACCTGATGAAACATTTTTTATATCTTTTATAGACGATGCTTCAACAGCTGTCACTTTTTTTGTTGAGGGGTTCACACTGAATACTCCGTGCACTGTTGTCAGCCACAGTTGATCTTTACCAAATACCGGGTAAAGGTCATGCGCATCGGTATCTGGCAAAATGGTAGAGTCTGCCAGGATCAGATCAGGCTTAAGGCAGTCAAAATTGTACTTGTAAGTATATAATTTATTCCTGCCGGCAGACCAGAGAAGCTGTCTTTTCTGATCCCAAACTACATTATGAGCGAAGGGCAGATATATTTTTTTCCGGTACAAACTATCGTGAAAATGTAAAGTATCGGTGTTGAAAACCATCAGATAGTTGGCAGTACTGGAAGCAGTAACGATATTACCATCAGGCAGCAGATCGGCAGAATGCGTATTCCCACCGGCATATGAATAAAACACCGTTTTTTTATCGGATATCCGAACCAGTGCCACACCACCGCCACTGGCTACGATCAACAGATATTTACCATTATAAACGGACTTGACATCACTGGGTGCAGAAAACCATTTAGTATCCTTTGGCAGCACACCATCATTTTCCGGCTTCCACTCCCAGGTAATTTTACCGGCATCTGCATCAACTATCAGGATCCGGTTTTGAGACTGGTCCGTAATAAGCAGGTATTTATTGGCGTTCTGAGTAATGGTATGGTCCACAAAAACAGTTACCGATTTGCAATTTAAGGGCAATTTATAATTGCCGGTAAGGAAATAAACCAGGCAGATACCGGGAATAAGAAGATAATTTTTCATCACGATCAATAATAAGTAAACATTGATAAACCGCCACAATTATTGTGTTATTTTAAAATATTTTTGCTTCGAACTTTTAGCTGGTCTTATTTTGAAAAGAGCAGCACCAGCTTCTATTCCCAGGTCCGCTTCAATAATATCAGCACCGCTTTTGACTATATCATGATAGCGAGTTGCCAGGTCATCCAGACTTTTTATTTTTCCACTTGTATATTCCCTGTCGGCGGTGCGGGAACTACCCATAATGCACATAGCACCTTTAGCATGGATCAATTGAAATATGTTTGCATCAGACGGCTTTGTATGAGTAACAAAAGCTACCACATTTGACCAGGGAACACCCGTTGAATCAAACCTTTTTATTGCCTGGGCATCCGGCATCATCACCTCCATCATAATATCCTTATCGATTTCATAACATTTTTTTGCATCCTCATAGCTGTATGCGATAAGAATGACATTAGCCTGGGCTTTATGTTCACGTATTTTTTGAGCGCGTACTTCTACAGGAACTTCTTTTGCATCCAACACTAAGATAGTTTTTCCTTTAACCCATTCCAGCATTTCGTCGAGGGTCGACATGCTGTATTGGGTAACTTTGCCTTCGGTATCTTTCAGCTTGAACTTTCTTAGTTCTTCCAGGGTATAGTTGATTATTTTACCATGGCCATTTGATGTCCGGTCTAAGGTAGGATCATGCATTACCACCAACGCACTGTCTTTGGTATAGTGCGGATCCAGTTCTATAATAGACCATGTTTTTTGTAAGGTGTTTTCAAAAGTGGCAATACAATTCTCCGGAAAACCTTTTAAGGGTCCGCCCCTGTGCGAACTGATGAAGGCGATACGGTCATTGGTGTAGTGAAAAAAATCTTTCAGATCACGAGGGTTTTTAATGTCAATCACATGTAAGGGTGCTGCTTTATCAAGCTGTACTGTTTTATCAAGCTGTACTGTTTTATCATGATTTACTGTAAAAGCAGTAACCAATACCATACAACCAGCCATAAGCAGGCAGGTTATGAGTTTTGTTTTTTTATATTGGTGATTCATAGTTGTAATTTTTTCAATTAATAATTTTATAGACATGATAATTTTATAGTGATGATAATTCTATAGTGATGATAATTTTAACGATAATAACTGTATTGAGACAATAACGGTATTGGACAATAACTGTATTGAGATAATAGCCTACCTGGTATTCTGTGCCGTTGCCCCTATTCTTTTGCTGTATTCTTTGGCGGTGTATAAAAATTCCATTCTGCCAGTACCGCAAGCTCCCGGGTTGCCAGGTATTTTTTTGCTTGTTCGACTATCTGTGGATTTTGTTTTGCTAAATCCGTTTTTTCTGAAAGATCGTTTTGAAGATCGTACAACTCAATTGGCGCGTTCGCATTTATATGAGTTCCTTTACGTACCGCCTTCCAGTTGCCGAAACGTACAGCCTGCATGCCGCGCATCGAATTATGTATCTCCCAGTAAAGAAAGGGATGCTTTTTCTGAGCCTTGTTTAATAATGTGGGAAGAAAAGAAATACCATCAATTTTTTCGGAGGTATATGTGCCGGCGACCTCTCCAAAAGTCGGCATCAGATCCCAGATAGCTGATGGATGATCCGATTGAGTGCCCGCTTTAATTTTACCCGGCCAACAGGCGATAAATGGTACCCGGATACCACCTTCGTATAAAGCACCTTTTCTACCACGAAGTTCACCCGTACAATTAAAATAATCTGCATCCACGCCCCCTCCAACTGCTGCACCATTATCGCCTGTGAATATTACCAGGGTATTCTTGTCAAGATTCAATTTTTTCAATTGTTGTAATATTCTGCCTACATAATCATCGAGCAGGCTAATCATGGCTGCATAAGTAGCGCGCGGTGTACGGTTTGGCAGATAACCGCCTTTGTAAGGTTTATCTTCAAATTTCCCGAGATAAGGTTGAAGATAGTGATCGGGTATTTGCAACGACATATGCGGAAGCGTATATGCCATATACAGGAAAAAAGGTTTGTCTTTATTATTACCAATAAATTTTAAAGCTTCCCCGGTTATCGTGTCACAGGAATATACCTTGCCCTGGTAAGCTTTATAAGATTCGGGGTCATCAGGATTTTTATCGCCCAGTTGCTGATGGGAACTGAAATAATCATTGGGCAGTTTTTCCGATACTTCATTGCGCCATAAATGAGTTGGATAATAATTATGTGCCTGCTTCTGATCGAGATAACCATAAAAAAAATCGATGCCTTGTTTCCAGGGTACACCGGGAGAGCCGGGACCACCCAGCCCCCATTTTCCCATGGCAGCTGTTTTGTAACCGGCTGACTTCATCAGTTTTCCAAGCGTAAAAATATTGGCCGGTAATGGCAACTGGCCGAATTCCGTAGAATCTTCAAATCCACCCAGTTCATAATTATCGCGTACGATGCTATGCCCCGAATGCATGCCGGTAATAAAACTTGCCCTGGTAGGCGAACAAATTGAGTTGGCATAGAAACTTGTAAGCTTCATTCCCTCTTTCGCCATCCGGTCAAGGTTTGGCGTTAATATCTTTTGCTGCCCGAAAGCGCCGATACTTGCATATCCCAGGTCATCGGCCATAATAAAAATGATGTTAGGCTTTTTCTGTGCCATTACAGATAAAGACAACACTAAAGAAATTATGCAGCTTAAAAATTGTTTTCGATATTCATTCATAGCGGCTCATTATATCTGATTTCGATTAAAAACCATCATTTTCATCATCACTCACAACTCACCACTCACTCATAACTCATCACTCATAACTCATCACTCACATCAAACTGTCTTGTCACTATCCTTACTACATTAGTCTTCAAATTTCGTAAAGAAGCCTGTAAAGTATGTTTACCCGGAGAAAGTTTTTTGGATGTATAAAGGTAGTAACTGTCTGTTACTGCTCCCCTCCTGTCTTTTAGTTCGACATACTGGTGTTCTACCGGCATGTTATCGATACGTAACTGTTCCAGTTTAACCAATGGGGCTTTCATGATCTGCTTATTGGTATCCCACCAGCAACGGATACGGATATTTAACCCTTTATCAGGACTTGCGGTTTCAAATGAATCAGCAGGATGAAGTACCGTGATGGCAGCCCAGGGATGATTGAGTTCGTTACCTGTTTCGTTCCACCATTTCCAGTTCTGTTGTTGCGATAAAACATATTCCTGTACCCCGGCAGCGCCTCCAAGCATTCTTGTTTTAAATGCAGAAACGGAATCGTGCCTTACTGCCACCACCCAATTGTTCTTTAATGCTTTTAATAATCCTTCATGGGTGGGTTCAGTAGCCAGGAACAAAGTACGATATGCAAGCAGGTCATTTGACCACCACCATGATTCAGTACCATGAGCATCCTGCAAAGCAACAAGCGGAAGCTGATAACGATACTGATAAAGAAAAGGAAGGAAGAATAAAAAATTCTGGCCAAAGTGAATGGTGCTGATGGCAGCATAGCCTCCTTTTCTGACAGATTCGTCCAACAGCAACCTGGACATCGCTTCGTTATTGGATATTTGAAATATCAGTCCGCCTTTATTATTTAACAAGGGTTCAACAACAGTTTTCCTGTATTGGGGCCAGGGTGTTTCATTTTCTATTTTCAATGCAGGTGCATTTACCGGGGCAAAATAATCAAGGATATGACCAAAGGTGCCCATACCATCCACGCTTACATTTTTGCCATAGGGTTCATCAGCGTAAAAAAAAGTGACCGGAACCTTCTTCTCATTCGCGATCCGCTGCGCTTCGGCCGACCAGGCAGCATTCCCATTTTTAGCACCCCACAAATGAATACGAAAACTATCTGCCAGCATCACTGCTTCCGAAGGACTGCCCGAACCCTGTGCTTCAAATTGAACGGTAAACACTTTCAACTTCGAAAGATCTTCCGTTTTTTGAACCACCGCCTGTTTGGGAGCTTTGGCTGCATCCAGTGATGAAAATGCATTCAGCGCTTTTAATGCATCGATGGCATAGTAGGTTGACATCGGCGTTGAAGGCAGTCCCGGCCGGTTACCAAAACCACCATCCGTATTCCGGAGTGATAATAAATATTTTATACATCCTTTCAGATTTGAAGGCTTAGCTCCGGATAATTCCAGTGATTTTACAGCAGCCCAGGTATATACTACTTCATCGTTACCCGCTATTTGCGGATGCGGCTGATGTGTGAAACCTCCGTCTTTAAGTTGACATGATTGTAGCCAGGAAATAATTTGTTTTTGAGACTTATTATTTTCTCCAAATATTTTTAGGGTATACAAACTCCACCAGGTGTTTAACACATTACCGTCACCGTTAGCGGCAGGCGCATTATTATAACTTCCATTCGCCCTTCTTCGTTCATCCAGGTATTTTTTGAATGAAGATGAAATATCATCCACTGATAGTTGCAGCAGGTTTCGGCAAACCGGGGTCATTACCTCCTGCATCAATACTCCATAATTATGTGTTTCATAATTGTAGAGGTTTTTTGCATCGGACTTCCAGCCGCCTACTTCTTTTTTAAATTCAGACAAATCGCCGCCAAGCCATGCAAGACTTTGCATTTGCTGGTAGAGTAAAATCCTTGCATCAAAACCGCTGGGACCGGTTTCTTTATTAACGGTTCGCTGAGGATGATGTGTTCGCACAAATTCTATCAGGGATGTTTTATCAGCAGGAAGCTGATCTATATCCTTTAAAATGCCGATCACTGCATAAGTCGGCTCTATATGAGAGTCAGGCTGATCATCCCACCCATAACCGCCATCGCTTTTGGAAAGTTTTTTATCGATGTATTGTTGTAACTGGTTCTTCCAGGAAGCTTGTGCATCGACCTGTTTATAACAACCCATAAAAACCATCAACACGAACAAATATCTCAAAATAATCAAAGGCCTCGTAAAACGATTTGTCATCAGTTCGTTTGTTTTTTATATGGAAAATAGGGGGCATTATCTATAGTACAGCCTGGCAGTATAGCTGTTATCTTTTTAATGACATCAGGATTTTCATTCGCAACATCATTCTTCTCACCTGGATCGGTTTCCAGGTTGTAGAGCGCTATCGGCGCATTTTTATCCTTGTACATATCTTTTTTTATGGCTTTCCATTTACCCATCCGCAATGCAATACTTTCCAGGTAATTCCTTGGCGTATTATTTTCAGGCTTATTCCAGTTATAGTTATAAGTGAAATATTCCCAATACAGATACGAATGGTCAGCCTGTTTTTTTCCTGTTAATTCTGGCCAAAGTGAAATTCCATCTAAACCTGCAGGGGTAGAAATTCCTGTTACCTGGCAGATGGTCGGCAACAGATCCCACGATGCCGATATAAGATCTGAGACCGTTGCAGACTTTATTTTACCCGGCCAATATGCAATCATCGGCACCCTGATTCCGCCTTCGTATAGCCCGAATTTGGATCCGTTAAAAGGTCCGTTGCTTTTGAAGAACCTTGCAAAACCTGCATTGGCTCCATTGTCGCTTGCAAAAAATATAAGTGTATTATCCGCTACGCCTTTTTCTTTCAATACTTTCATGATACGGCCTATATCCCTGTCGAGTTTGCTGATCATGGTAGCATACACTTTGAAGTTAGGCTGCCAGTTATTATTTATATAGGGGGTATCAGGTGGTAATGAATATTCGCCGTGTGGAAGCGTATAAGGCAGGTATAAAAAGAAAGGTTGCTTTTTATCGATATCATTTAGATAATCCATTGTTTTTTGCACAATGAGATCATGACTATATACCCCTTTTGCGCCATCCTTGTTTTGCGCGAGCTCAATCTTTTTACCAGTTTCATATAAAAATGGCGGATAATAATTATGGGCCTTTATCTGGTCGAGATAACCATAGGTGTAATCAAATCCCTGTTTTTCCGGTCCATCCTGTTCGCCGCCCAGGCCCCATTTACCAATAAGTGCGGTATGATACCCGGCTTTTTTCAGGTATTCAGCAACAATCATTTTTTCACCTGGCAGCGCCGGATCTTCCTGTTTGTCAGTTAAGAAATTTCCCCGGATATATGTATGACCGGTGTGCTGACCTGTAAGCAATGTTTCACGTGAAGGTGCACAAACACTGCATCCTGAATAGTAATTTGTAAATCGCATGCCGCCGGCTGCAAGCGCATCGATATTTGGTGTATGAATGAGCTTTTGTCCATAACTGCCAAGATCTCCATAACCCAGGTCATCGGCCAGGATTATTATGATGTTGGGTTTTTTCTGCTGACTATAGGATGAATTAAACAGAAGGAAGGCAATAACCAAAAGAAAAGACAATCTTAAATGAGCTTTAAAGTTTTTTACACCATTTGCATATAAAGCGCGCGTTTCATTTTTGTTCATAAACTTTGAGATTGATCATAACAGTCAGGCGCTGTTAATGGCTGGAAAAATATTGAACAAACAGTACTAAAGGAAAGCTATTAACCACTTATTGGATAATGTGGATTAATAGCTTTCCGGTTTCTGTATCTTTTTAGTTGAATCCAGGGTTTTGCGTTAGTTTGGGATTTTTGTCCCTCGCATATTGAGGCACTGGTTGGAGATATCCTTTAGCAGCATCGAATTTAACGGTACGAACCACTACCTTTTCATAATTCAATATATTGCCGGAAGCGGTAATTTTCATTCCATATATTGGCTGACTGAAAACCTGTGCCGCTGTTTTCCAGCGCATGATATCATAGAATCTTTTTCCCTCAAAAGCAAATTCGATCCTGCGTTCATGACGAATCCGGTTGCGCATGTCCGTTTGTCCAAGGCCGAATGGAAGAGCTGGTTGCCCTGCACGTGCACGAACCTTATTAACAGCGTCATATACTGATGCATCGGGACCTTGTAGTTCGTTCTGCGCTTCAGCATAATTAAGCAAAACTTCTGCATATCGCAACATAATGACATTAGTGCCATCCAGTGAACCACCTGTAGAACCGATCGTAGAATCCTGTAATTTTCTTACAAAATACCCGGTCCTGCCCGCATTGCCCGTTATACCGGTAAGATTGATTTGATTAGGATTGTTTGGTATTCCCAACCGGGTATATACTGTTTTGCCTCTCCAGGTACAGCCATCATAAATAATGGAAGCATAAAAACGTTTTTCCCTGTTTAGATAAGGTTTAGAAGGATCATAAACCACAGATCCTCCGGCAGCAGTTTTCCCATCGGTAAATTCATAGTCGTCGACCAGGTTCTGGGTGGGATCACATGAGCCCCAGCCAGCTCCTTTAGCTACATCGACAACACCCCAGTACTGGTTGATACTCTTTGACTTTATAGTAGGTGCAAACTGAATATCAAAAAGAACTTCTTTGTTGTTTTCATTATTGGCATAAAACAAACCAACATAATCAGGGAACAGGTCGTACACTTTTCCGTTACCCATTTCATCGATGATCTTTTTATTTGTAGCTGCTGCATCTGCCCATTTGCCTGCATATAGTTCCGCTTCTCCTTTCAATGCGAGCGCCGCTCCTTTGGTAGCACGGCCGATATTTTTTCCTGTTACCGTAAGTGGAAGATCAATTGAAGCTTCAGCGCATTCGGTCTGAACAAATGCCACACATTCTTCATAAGTATTTCTTGCAAAAAATATGTCGTCACCGGTATTGTTATCAAGCACTTTGGTGATCAATGGAACACCTCCATACAGATCGATCAGTGTACGGTAAAAATGAACACGGAGAAAGCGGGCCTGGGCAATCATCCTGTTTTTTGTTCCATCAGGGAAATCGGAGGCTGTAACTTTTTGAATAAACAGGTTACACTTCCTGATATTGGCATACATATTTGTCCAGGTGTTCTGAAACATCGAGGTAGAAGGATTATTACTACCATTGTCAAGATACTGGGCTGAAGCAAGACCGGATGAAGGCCCATAGGTGGTATTGTCGGTAAAGTCGTCCAGCGGATCATTACTGATCTCACTGGGAACGGCTGTGAATACATTTGGAAAAGGACCTGCATTCAGACTATTGTAGATATCATTTAAAAACAAATTAGCAGTTGCAGAATCTTCCCATACAGTAGCATCACTCAGCTTATCTGTAGGTGTTATCTCTAATTCATTTTTATTGCATGAAGCAAAAAGGATCAGAGTTGAAAATATTATTAAACAAAACTTCATATAAAATATTTTTAGCTGTAAACAGATCAGAAACCAACATTTACTCCAAAAGAAAAAGTCTTTTGCTGGAAATAATAGCGGGCCCTGTCGTTACCTAATTCCGGATCAAGGAATTTAATATGACTAAAGGTTAACAGGTTCTGTCCCGACACGAACACACGGAACGATTGTAACTTCACGGTGTTTATGATTGATTTGGGTAATGAATAACCAAGTTCAAGCGTTTTTAACCGTATGTAATTACCATTCTTTATCCAGAAGGATGATTTTTGCTGGTTATTTGTGATCAGCGTTGAAGTCAGACGTGGATAACTGGCTCCGGGATTTTCCGGTGACCAATAATCCGTTTGCTCTTCAAATATCTTGGCACCATTATAAAATGGATAAGCAGTTTCGCCACTAAGATAAATACTTGCTTTACCTGCGCCTTGCCAAAGTGCCGAGAGATCAAATCCTTTCCAGGAAGCTCCCATATTAAAACCATATGTTATGAGCGGGAACAATGGATCGCCAATTTGCGTGTTGTCGTTAGCATCTATTTTTCCATCTGGTGCGGTGGACTTACCATCTGCGCCGGCGGGTCCGGCCAAATCTGCATATTTGATATCACCTGGTAATACTGGGCCAAAAGTAGGAACTGGTTGACCTGCTTTCAGGGTTTTACCGTCAGCTTCAAAATCACTCAGCTGATAAAGACCGAGGGCTTCCAGGCCGAATTGCGCGTTTAAAGGTCTGCCTGTGGTACGCCTGTTGGGATTATTGAATGTAGAAGCTGCTTCCAGCGTCTGAACGAGTTTGTTCTTTGCATATGAAAAATTAAATGCGCCTGTGAGTCGAAGACCATTGCCAAATTTGTGTTCAGAATTAACACTAAATTCTATACCCTGGTTTTCCATTATGCCACCATTAACCTGTGAAATACCAATCCCGTATTCAGAAGGTACCACCTGGTTTGGACTGATAAGCATATCCGATCTTTTTTCTTTAAATACATCAATCGTAAATCCAAGTTTTCCATGCCATAAAAGACCATCAATACCGATATCTGTTTTTGTAGCTGTTTCCCAGGTAATATTGGGATTAGCCTGTGAATTTTCGTAAATGCCCTGAACCTGTCCCGGAGCCGTTCCTCCAAAAACATAAGCACCACGCAAGCCATAAGAAGTCAGATACTGGAAGGGATTACCGGCAAGGTTTCCGGACACACCATAAGAACCACGAAGTTTTAAATGATCGATCCAGGGTAGCCTGTCTTTAATAAAATTTTCTTCAGATAATCTCCAGCCAACTGAGACAGCTGGAAAAAAAGCATAACGTTCACCAGGCGCAAAATAATAATGCCCGGAGTAACGACCAGATAATCCAAGCATGTACTTGCTGTTATATGCATAGTTTGCCTGGTAAACCCAACCCACCTGGGCACTCTTACCGGATGAGCCGGAATTATTGAAATCAATCTTATCGCTACTTCCCAATGACAGTTCATCAAGGAATACGGCATAATTTATACGCCCTGCAGAAAAAGCATTTGTTATTCCATCCTGTTTTTCAAACACACCTATTGCATTAATGCTATGTTTTCCAAACGTGCGGTCATAGTTTAAATATCCCTGTATAACAATGCGCTGATTATCGCTGAAAGATTGTGACAAAGTTGGTGTCGGCGGACCCGATACCTGTGTATTAAACTGATCCTGCGCATTCAGACTATAGAAAGTAAGCGGCAGGTTCCAGGTCTTACCAAATGAATAATTTTTATTGTAAGCAAAAGCTCCTTTTAGAGATAACCCTTTTATAAAGGGTAACTTTTGTTCTATGGTCAGTTTTGCGTTGAGTATATTATTGTTATTATTATTATAACCACTTTCATAGATCTGTGGCCACAATGCATGTGCAGCCAGGCCATTGCTATACTTAAGCGCTAATATCGGCGGGATTTCCGTTACGTCTGTAAATATCGAACCTCCATCATGTCCGCTGGGATTGGTTTGTTTTCCTAAAGAACCATTGAGGTCAAGTGACACCGTAGTGCTGGCAGTAACATCAGCATCTATATTGGCCGTTAAATTATATCGTTTAAAATTGATATTTGGGACAACTCCTTCCTGGTACAGATAACCGATATTACTATAGAAACGTATTTTTTGCGTACCGCCCGTAAACGACAAGGTATGACGGGTTATGGGTGAATTGAAATTAATGATCTCTTTCACCCAATCAGTATTTGGATAATGATCAGGATCACTGCCGTCTTTGAATTTCTGAAGTTGTTCCGGGGTATAAGTTGCCGCATTGCCAATATTTTGATTGGCGATACTCAGCAGCCGGCCGTAATCATAAGAATTCAAATAATTTGGTATGGAAGTAGGTTTTTGAAACCCGTAAAATCCATCGTAATTTAGAGAGAACTTTCCTTCCTTTCCACGTTTGGTTGTTACGAGTATTACGCCATTTGCTCCTGCAAGGCCATAAGGCGCTACTGCAGCAGCATCCTTGAGTACGGATATAGTTTCAACTTCGTTTGGATTAAGCTGGTTATAATCCATCGGGATTCCATTTACAATAACCAGGGGTGCGGAGTTACCTGTTGTACCTATACCCCTGATCTGTATCTGGTCGTTATCGTTGCCCGGAGCTCCGCTCGACTGGCGTGAAAGTACGCCTGCCAGCCGGCCGCCCAGTGTATTACTAATATTGGCAACAGGTGCTTTTGTAATTTCTTCGCCTCCAATAGTGGAAACGGCTGCTGTTACAGCGGTTCTTTTCTGCTTGCCATAACCCATTACAACCACTTCATCCAGCCCATTTATTGCCTGTTGAAGAACAACTGTCACTCTTTCTCCATCCTTTACCTTTAATTCCTTTGTTTCATAACCAACATAACTAAAAGTGATGATGGAAGAAGTATTGTCCTGGAAACGCAGGTCAAATTCCCCGGCATTATTGGTGACGGTACCCAGCGATGTTTCCTTTACGGTTACTGTTACGCCAGACAAAGGCAAACCTTTGCTATCACTCACTTTTCCGGATACCTGTATGATCGCCTCTATTTTATCAACCGGTGATAATACAATAGCCTTATTCTCGAGTATGCTGAATTTTAAACCGGTTTCTGTTAAAATTTTGCCGAGTATTTCCGAAAGCAATACATCCTGCGCTTTGATGCTTACAATTGTTGCAGCAGGCAGGTCATCATCACTATAAAAAATGCGATAACCACTTTTCTTTTCTATTATGGTTAGCGCTTTATTGAGTTTTACCTCTGTGAGATTGAGACTGATTTTCATATCTCCCTGGGAAAATCCCCGGGCAGAAACCTG